>DAOTYY010000053.1:0-114983 GCA_034434695.1 Anaerolineaceae bacterium | reverse complement strand
GAACTGCTCAAAGGCAACACCAAACTCAATCACTTTGCTCTCAAATCAAAATTGTACGTACGCGCTATCCAATCGGCTTACGCTGCTCTTCGGGAACTCAATCCCGTTCAATTGGCTGCGTAAGGTGAGTTATTAAGAAGAGCAGTTCACAAAAAGCATTCGCTTCTGTTGGTTGGATTACTATTCAAACTAAACCTCTTGTAATAAGGAGAAGAAGGAAATGAAAAAGACAGTTACAATTTTTGCGTTCTTTATGGTTCTGGCGCTGCTGATGGCTTCCTGTGCTCCAGCGGCTCCCGCAACCCCGGCAGAGCCACAGGTGGTTGAGAAAACCGTTGTGGTAGAAAAAACCGTCGTAGTAGAAAAAGAAGCTCCCAAGACAGTTACCATTGGATATGGTGCGCCTGAGCTAAGCGGTGGTCAAGGCGTGATTATGAACGGTATGGTTACCGGCGCCAAAGGCAAGAACTGGGCTGTGGTGACCACAAATGCGAACTTTGATGCTGCTGCACAGGCAAACCAGATTGACTACTTCATCTCGCTGGGTGTGGATGCCATCGTGGTCGTGCCGGTAGATAGCCAGGCAATTTGCGCCTCAGTTCAAAAAGCCAAAGATGCGGGTATTCCTTTCTTCACCATTGACCGTGCACCAATTGGTTGCGAAATCAACATGACGGTGCAATCAGACAACTACATGGCTGGCAAGCAGTCTGGCGAAGCGATGGTCAAGCTGCTCACCGAAAAGTATGGCGAGCCAAAGGGTACTGTTCTGGAGTTGCAGGGCGATCTGGGTCAGAATGTGGCTCAATTGCGCGGTGCCGGCTTCAATGATGTAATGAAGAATTACCCCAACATTAAAGTTATTTCGAAACCGACCGAATGGAAGGCGGAGAAATTCTCACAGGCAACTCTGGACGTTGTCTCCACTGAGGCAGTAGACGGTATTTATATGCACTCTGACTGCGTCGGCACCAAGGTGGTACTGTCAGCTCTCGAGCAATTGGGTAAGAAGTTCAAAGCTGGCGAAGAAGGCCATATCTTCCTGACCGGT
Source organism: Anaerolineaceae bacterium (assembly GCA_034434695.1). Classification (GTDB taxonomy): domain Bacteria; phylum Chloroflexota; class Anaerolineae; order Anaerolineales; family Anaerolineaceae; genus DYEC01. Next base: position 113,932 of record DAOTYY010000053.1, on the reverse strand, counting down.
GTGGACGCCTGCCCCGACGCGGTGGCGGCAATTCGCGATGGCTATTCTGATCAGGCTTCCAGCCAGCCTCTGCCGGATTTCGGTGTCGTGATTGCAGATTACATCGAAAAAGTGCTTGACGGCGAACAAATCACTGAGGGTGATGTGATCAAAGAAGGCGCACTCTGGTCACCTGCCAAAATCGTCAAGAGTGATACCGGCTTCATGATGAACCTGGCAACCACCAGTGTGGACAAAACCAATGCTTCGGACCCTGCTTTGTGGGGAAACCAAGCGAAATAGATGGGGTGGGTTGTGCTATGGGCGGCAGTTATTGCCGTCCATAGCACCCCTTTCAGATTATAACCGCGAGTTTCATAAAAAGCGGTTTTTGGGCGAGGGTTGAATTGATGGATAGCAGCAGAGCGAACCGAGTTTTCCTTTTTGTCGTGGATAACTTGATCTGGGTTTTTGTGGTTGTTTCCCTGGTTGTATTTTCACTCATCTCAAAAAGTTTTTTCACGCCGTTTAATCTGGTCAACATTCTTTCGCGTGTGGCGCCGCTTGGGTTGTTGGTTATTGGGCAATCCTTTACTCTGATTACCGCAAACTTTGACTTGTCTTCAGAGTCGGCAATGGGTTTTACTGCTATGGTAGCAGCGCTGTTACTTGCCAGTCAGAAAAACGGTGGGTTGGGTTTGGAATGGAATCCTTTTGTTGGTATTCTGGTGATGCTTGCTGTAGGTGTACTCATCGGTTTACTTAATGGAGTGTTCATTACCCGTTTGGGGATGAACAATTTTATTATGACGGTTGCCATGCTGATGATTTTGCGCGGCGCAACGTATGCCATCTCGCCGGGAAAAAGTGTAAACTTTTTGCCAGAAACATTTAAGTGGTTAGGTGGGGGGGCTTTGTTTCGAGTGCCATTGGCGAATGGTAAAATGCTGGCTATTCCGGCGGCAATGTTCTTTTTGATTTTTGCTTTCCTAGTGGCTTTTGTTGTGACCAAATATACCCGTTTTGGGCGGAACATGTATGCCGTTGGGTCGAACCGCCAGGCGGCGGAGGCAGCAGGTATTGACGCCCGGCGTGTGATTCTTGTGGTCTATGTTATCAGTGGTTTTTGTGCAGCTCTGGCTGGTTTATTGGACGCCGGACGTATGGATAGCGCAACGCCGCGCACCGGCGCTGGGTTAATATTCCCTGTTCAGGCGGCGGCGGTTATCGGCGGTATCAGCCTGTTTGGTGGACGAGGCAATTTGATTGGCGCTTTTGGTGGTGTTTTACTCTGGGGTATTCTGGATACCGGTCTGAACATTGCCAAGGTCTCACCGTTCTGGATTGAGGTTAGCAGAGGTGCGCTTCTTTTGTTTGCCATGTTTATTGATGCGCTAAAAGTCAGTTACTTACGGAGGATTGCCATTCGTAAAGTGTTATCGGCAAGCCCAATTGGATTGAAGGATCCAATTCAACAACTTGAGTGAACATTATATTCAGGATGGATACGGGAATGGACACTTCGCAACCTGTTATTCTTGAGATGAAGGGGATTAGCAAAGCTTTTCCCGGTGTGCAGGCGTTGGAAAATGTAGACCTGATGGTTTATGGGGGCGAAATTCATGGATTGGTTGGCAAAAACGGTGCGGGAAAATCTACCTTGATGGCAATTCTGATGGGATTACATCAGATGGATAGCGGCACATTGGAGATTAACGGCCACCATTTTACTTCCATGACCCCTCATGAAGCGCTTGAAGCCGGGATTGCCTACGTACCACAGCAGGTGCGTATGATGGATAGCCTGACAGTCGCCGAGAACATTCTGGCGGGAAACTTGCCAGTTAATCGTTTAGGGTTGGTAGATTGGAAAGCAACCTATCAGGAAGCACAAGAACGTCTACACAAATTGGGGCTTGAATTAGACGTGCGCGAACGGGTGGAAGGTTTAGGTGTGGTGGAACAGACGATGCTTGCGATCGCCAAAGCCCTGTTTAGCAACGCAAAATTGATCATTCTTGATGAGCCAACGGCTGCTCTTTCGCGCGTGGATATAGACCGATTATTTGGTTTTGTGCGCTCGCTGAAGAAGATGGGAGTAGCATTTATCTACATTTCCCATCACCTGGAAGAAGTTTTTGAGATATGTGACCGTGTGACGGTGTTGCGCAATGGTCAACTGGTGGGAACTTACGTGGTCAGTGAGCTGGATATTCCCAGATTAATACGTTTCATGGTTGGCGAAGATATCCGCGATTATGAACGCTCAAGCAGTAAGCAGGACGAACCGGTGTTGGTTGTCAAAGGGTTAACCCGTCGGGGTCATTATGAGGATGTTAATCTTGTTGTTCACAAGGGTGAGGTGGTTGGTTTATCTGGTCTGGCGGGAAGCGGTGCCGCTTCTCTGGGAAGAGCGCTTTTTGGTTTGGAGCGGCGGGGGATCGGGGAAGTTTGGGTAAACGGCAGGCTGTTTACTGCGCGTGACCCTCGCCAGGCGCTTGATCAAGGTCTGGCATATCTGCCTCAGGATCGCTATCGTTTTGGCTTGGTAGGAAGCCGACCGGTTCGTGAAAATATCACCTATACGATTCTTCACCAGCTCTTAAATCCGGCTGGGTTGATCAGCTTTTTCAAAGAGAGAACGTTAGTGCAACGCTATATTAATGACTTAGGAGTGGTTTGTCCTTCACCGGAACAGAGGGTTAATTTATTGAGTGGTGGAAATCAGCAAAAGGTAGTCTTTGCTAAACTGGCTGCCACACGTCCGGCAGTTTTGGTGTTGCATGAACCAACTCAGGGCATTGATGTGCGGGCGAAAATTGATATTTATCGTATTGTTGATGAGCTTGCCCGGCAAGGGGTTGCTGTCTTGATCATCTCATCAGAGGTGCGCGAACTACTTGGGGTTTGTGACAGGATTCTGGTTATGTATAACGGCAAGATTACCGCGGAATTTAAGGCTGGAGAACCGGTCACTACACCAGAAAACATCCTGTTAACCATTGAAGGAGGCAATATCAATGAGCAAAAGCAAATGGATCCAGTTTATTCTTGACCGGATGATCTGGTTCATCTTGTTACTGGTTGTCCTCTTCTTCTGGCTGAGGGCAGGTGACAAGTTTTTGACCGGTATTAACCTGATCAACATTTTGTTACATGCCAGTGTTTTAGGTGTTTTGACCATTGGACAAACGATTTGTCTGCTGAGTGGAAACTTTGATTTGTCTGCAGAGGGTGCCGTTTCTCTGCTGACGGTTCTGGCAGCCTGGTTGATGTTGCCCTATCGAGAAATGACTCTGGCTCAGGCAGGTGGGATTGGTTGGGAACTTTCACCTTTCATTGTTATTCCAATCATTTTGATTCTAGGGACATTGATTGGTTGGATCAATGGCTTGTTGATCACTCGTTTGCGGATGAATAATTTTATCGTGACACTGGCGATGCAGCTCTTCCTGCGTGGTCTGGCATATGTGATTAGCCTGGGTGCAATTATGCCGGGAACACCAAAGGAATTTAACTGGCTGGGTGGGGGGCGGATTGGTGCCGTCCCGGTATCGGTGATTGTTACGATAGTGTTATTCCTTGGCTTTGAATTTTTCCTTAAGTATTCCCGCTTTGGACGAGAGCTTTACGCCGTAGGAGCAAACCGGGATGCTGCCCGGGCTTCTGGTTTCAAGCCGGCGCTCACCATTACCAAAGCCTACATGATTGGTGGTTTTATGGCTGGGCTGGCAAGCTGGATGTTGCTGGGGCGTCTGGAAGTTTCCGTGCCAACTTTGGGGGTGGGAATGACCCTGGAGACCGTTGCTTCGGCTGTGATTGGTGGCGTGGCGCTCTCTGGTGGGTCGGGCAGCATTATGGGAGCTTTTTCCGGTGTGTTGTTGCTCTCTGTTGTGGATACTGGACTGAATTTGATGGAGGTGGATCCTTTCTGGGTTACCGGGGTGCGAGGCTTGATTATCCTTGTGGCGCTTTTGCTGGAAGTGCAAAAATCTCGAATTCGAGTTGGCGCTATGACAGCTCGAACGAGCGCCTCAACGGGACCTGCTCCCAAATTATAAATCATATCTTTGAGTGTAGTCTGTTGATAACGCTGTGGGGTTTTTATTGAACTCACAGCGGATTTTTTCAGGAGGAAGATGATACTCTGTGTGACGCCGAACCCGGCAGTGGAACGTACCTGGATCATACCAGGATTGAAGCTGGGTGAGGTTTTTCGTGTTCAGGAATATATTGTGTTAGCCAGCGGAAAGGGGATTAATGTTGCTCGCGCAATGCGTATCCTGGGAGAAGAACCACTGTGTATGGGCTTGCTGGCAGGTAATACCGGGCGGTTAATCGAGAGCTTGGCTGAGCAGGAGGGTTTAAAAGGGAAATGGACGTGGATTGAGGGCGAATCCAGAGTGGCGGTGGTAATGGTGGATCCACAGAATCCCGAATGCGACGCCACGCTAATCAGTGAAGCAGGTCCCTCAATCACTGAAAATGATAGGCGTTGTTTTTCTGCTGAAATTTTAGACAATTCTACACAAGCAAAGCTGGTATGTTTTAGCGGTAGTTTCCCGCCGGGTACACCTATGGACGAGTTTGGGAATCTGATCCAGCAACTTGAAAGTGCCGGTAAGCCGGTTTGGGTGGACTGCGGCGGGGTAGGTCTGGCGATGGCGGTACAGTCTCAGGCAACGGGCATTAAAGTGAATATCAGTGAAGCTTCGTCTTTGGTGAAATTTCCGGTAAGCACTGTAAGCGATGCTGCTCAGGCTGGTGTTGTTTTGCGACGGCAAGGGGTCAAGTATGCCATGATCACGCTAGGCGAAGCAGGAGCAGTGCTTGTTTCGGAGGAAGGAGTCTGGTGGTCAAGTTCTCCAAAAATTGAGCGTCTTAGTTCGGTGGGCAGTGGTGATGCCTTTTTCGCTGGGTTCATCATACAGCTTGCTCATGGAGCGCAACCTGCAGAGGCTTTAAAGTTTGCAACGGCGGCTGGCGCAGCAAATGCGCTGTCTTTAGGCGGCGGGTTGCTTAAACGGGAAGATTTCAACGACGCCTTGGGTCAGGTAAAGGTTGAGAGAATAGTTTGAGTCGGCAAATTTTCTCGAGTCACATTCCTTCAAACGGAGAGCTTTTTCCCTCGAACGGATTGAGAAAGTTATATACAGGAAGGTCGGGAACGTGCACCGCATCAGGCAGGCTGAGCACCCAGCGAACTGCCTGAGCGATGACTTCAGGCGGTATCATACGTTCGAGCACCTGTTCAGTCAGGACTGCGGGTACTTCTCGCCACCAAGGGGTGTTGGTTGCAGCAGGCGAAATCAGATGTACATGGATGTTATATTTCTTAAGTTCAACTTCGAGTGCAGCAGTCAAGCCCTCAAGCCCCCACTTTGCAGAGCAGTAGGCTGTGCGGTTGTCTTCTCCAACCTTGCCTGCCAATGAGCCGATATTCACGATTCTCCCATCATTTTGCTTTTTCATGACGGGCGTAACTGCGCGGGCGAACAAAAAAGCGGCTTTCAGCGTGGTGTCCAGCGTCTGATCCCAGAACTCCTCGGTAGTGTTTTCGATGCTGGCAGGCGGGCCCCAGAAAGCGCTGTTTACCAGAATGTCAATGGAGCCAAATCGTTCGTAAGTCAACTTTGCGACGCTTTCTGCTACATCCCAATAGCGAATATCACCGTTGAATGTAATCGCTTGTGTGCCAAAAGAACAGACTTCGTCCAAGACGGATTGTAGTTTTTCGACCGATCGGGCTACCAGCGTCAATTGAACGCCAGCTTTAGCCAGTTCGTGAGCGATACAACGACCGATACCACCCGTTGCACCAGTGATAATAGCAGTTTTACCTTGAAGTTCCATTTTTTACTCCTGCAATAACAAAACCTGAGCCAGTACTTCATCTACAAAAAGGTGTGTAATTAGGCGCGAGCATAGAGCTCCGCGAACCGCCTTTGATTTTTCTATGCCTACAGCAACTGCCAGCACGTTTTTTGCCCGGCGAAGTTGATCCAGACTGACCCCCAGCAATCTTTCATTGAACTCAGTATCCAAAAACCTGCCTTGATCGTTGAAATAACGTGCGCATATGTCACCCACGGCTTCCCTTTCGATGAGATCCGAAAGATTTTCTTGTCCGATGTAAACTATCTGACCCTCCGCAGGGGGGACTGCACCAATCCCCACACAGGCAAAGGTAATACGCTCCCACCGCGTGCTAACGTCACTTGTACTGGGGTCTTGCAGCAAGGCATCGCGCAGCTCTTTGGAGCCGACCAACATAGGAACAAGAAGGAAGTAGGGAATACCATTGAACGCACGCGCAGCTTGCAGAACGATCTGGTTCAATTGCGTATAGGAACCTGTGTAACTGCTTTCTCCCAACAGCGGAATGACGTCTATACGGCGGGGTTTGCTTGGTGCAAGCAGATTCACAACTTCCAAGATTGTTCTTCCCCATGCCAGCCCCAGCACATCACCATCTTGTAAGTTTCGATCCAGATATTGCGCAGCGGCATTCCCCAAGGCTCTTCGGGTGAGCACACTGGAAAGGTGGGCGCTGGACACAACCTCAACGTGCTTAAGATGATAGCGTTCTTGCAATTTAAGAGCCAGACTTTGAAAGACGTTTTGGGGGTCACGAATTTGAATCTGCACGATACCCTGTTCGCGCGCTTTTTTGATATATAGCGCAATCAGGGAACGAGAAACGTTGAGACGGTCGGCAATTTCCTGCTGGGATAAATTCTCTTCGTAATACAGGTGAGCTACTTCTACCAATGTTGCAAGCTGATCCTGACGTTCGGTCATCACGTTACCCTTTCTGCACCCGATCAGGGAATGTTTAGCTGGAAACAAGAATCCCGCTTCGCAGGAACACGTCGGCAGCCGCACCGTAAAGCGCAGCATTGGCGAAGGATTCTTTAACAACGCGAAGGTCGCGTTTGGCTTCGGCGGTCATCAGGTAATCCCGAATACGGACACTGACTAACCCTACGAGGTCCGGACAAACCTGGATGATACCGCCGCCCATCACGATCATTTCCAAATCCAGCAGATTGACAACGCCTGACAGGTTGATGGCAACCAACCGGACGACGCGCTCAATAATCTCAACTGCGGCGGGATCTCCTTGGGCATAGGCTTGAAAAACCGCATGGGTGGTGACGCGTCCCCCTTGACTCAACTCTGCCAGCAATGGACTGTGACCAGCGTCTGCGGCTGCTTGACCGGCGCGGGCAATAGCGGGTCCTGCAACAAAAGTCTCAAAACAGCCGCGCTTTCCACACCCGCATGGGTAACCATGGATTTCGTCATAGGTTATGTGTCCAAAATTTCCAGCAAAGCCGTGATAGCCACCGTAGAGCCTGTCACCAAGATAAAGGTATCCGCCATAGCCGGTGCCGATTGTACACCAGACGAAGTATCGTGTTCCCTGCGCAACTCCCCAAAGATGTTCTGCCAGAGCGGCATCTCGCACGTCGGTTGCAGCATAAACTGGTAATTCAAATGCCTGCTGCACCATTTTGCCAAAGGGTACGTAGCGCCAATGCAAATTAGGGACCAGCACTGCTTCGCCAGTCTCTGTGTCAATATTACCGCATACGCTCAAACCAATACCTGCGAGTGCTCCAAATTCTTGAGCGGCTTTTTCTACAAATGGGCGCATGATCTCAATCAAGCCATCTGGCTGGGCAATTTTTCGGACGTCGAATGGAACCGGAGCTTTAACGATTTGCCCATGCAAATGTCCTTCGGAATCAATGATACCAAGATCAATTTTCGTACCGCCAATGTCTGCAGCAACGCAATAAGATTTTTGCTGGTTCATGGTTGCTCTCTTTGCAGATTAAGAATAGCGTTTCATCTCCGGCGTTTGTTAACACATTTATCTTTTGTTTGGCAGTAAAACAGGTTTTCCGTTTTGTTTGACAATAATTTGGGCAAACCCTCGTTTTTCAACAACTTCATAGTCGTGTCCTGCGCTGAGGTGGTATGCAGCGACGAAAACCAGCAGATCATCTCCAGTGTTGACTACCCGATGTGCCCACATAGGAGGGATGTGTGTGATAACGCCAGGTTTCCAGGGGACGGCGCGAAACTCGCCGTCCAGTGTGTCCAGGAGTAAGAATCCTTCTCCATGAACACAGTAATAAATTTCGGGCTGGTCATTGCGTTCGTGGATGTGTCCTTTAGTCATGTGATATTCGTTTCCCACCGTGCCGGGAAAGATACGCGTCACCCCCAATGCCATGTCGGATTTGCTGGTTTCGAAGGGATAGTAGCGAATCTCGTAGACCAGACGGTCACCGGAGCGGATGATTTCTTCCGCGGCTTGCTGGTCATGAAACATTTGCTTTAGATCGCTGACATAACGTGGTGTCAATTTTTTGCAGGGTGTGAAGATACCAGTCTGAGGATCAAATTCAACACTGATTGGGTAATCATTTTCTGCTAGCATCATTTTGCTCCGTAGATAAGTTTATTATATTGGGATTTGTTCGGGGTGGAGAGTGCTGATTGATTGATCAAGATCAGTAAGAAAACGGGCAACCTGTTCTCCATCTAATGCTCGATGATCGGCAGTGATCGTCAAATTCAGCATTTGTGCCGGGCGTCCACCGCCGCCCGGAAGTGCAACCCATCGTTGTTGGATTGCACCAACGCCCATGATGGCAACTTGAGGGGGATTGAGCAAGGGAACGAATTGAGAGATGCCATACATTCCCAAATTGCTGATGGTAAACGTGCCATCATGCAAATCGCTGGACAAAAGTGCGCCAGAACGCGTCCGTTGAGTTAAGTTATTAACATAGCTTGCAATTTGGGAAAGGGTCATTTTTTCCGCTTCTGGAATCACCGGTGCAATCAGCCCGCGTGATATTGCAACTGCCAGTGAAAGGTACACTGTGTCATACAGAAGGATGCTGTTTTCTTCAAAATGCGCATTGAGATAAGGATGTTTTTGTAACATTTGTACGACCAGATAGATGAGCAGCACCGTCACAGTAACATTTTCTACACGTGTGCGTAGTACATTTTGAGCCTGCAAAAGCGCATCAGCATTGATTTCCATTGAGACAGAGAATTGGGGAATTTGCTGGCTTGAGCTCATGTGTTGGGCGATTGCGCGCCGCATTTCAGTCAGTTCAATGCGCTGAAAAGACAAGCCTTCAGTGCCCGCAGGATGGGCGCGAGTTGCGGCATATCGCTCAACATCATCGGTGGTGATTCGTCTGTCAGGTGAGAGCGAGAAAATTTGTTCCACAGAGATTCCCAGTTCTGCTGCCCGCCGACGCGCTGCGGGTGAGATACGCCGGGGGATTTCCTGTGTTTCAGTGGCTAGTGTCTCATCTGGGGCAGACACCTTTTCTGGAGAGAGTGCTGGTGGGATGGTGTCGTGCTGGAATTCCTCGCCGGGTTTGCCGATGATAGCAACGACCTGCCCGATTGTTAGGTTTGTCCCCTCTGGGACAAGAATTTTGAGCAATATGCCATTGTCGGGTGATTCCAATGCTAGCGTGGCTTTGGCAGTCTCAAGCTCGGCGATGGTTTCACCCCGCTGCACCGGATCGCCTTCCTTCTTCAACCAGCTCGACAGGGTTGCTTCGGTAATTGCTTCACCAAGAATGGGGACGAGAACTTTGATTGCCATTTGTCCAGTTCCCTTAACTCACTGATCCGAAAGCACCTGAAGAATTGCTTGGGTAATGTCCTCTTCCTGCGGGATCACTGCTTTTTCACTTGCGGGTGCAAATGGAATGGGGGTATTTTTTGCCGCTACACATTTCACTGGAGCATCCAGGTAATCGAATAGATTGCCAGAGGCCCACGCTGCCAGTTCCGCACTCACACCTGCCCGGCTGACATCTTCGGAAACAATCACCACGCGATGGGTTTTGCGGATTGAAGCGGAGAGCGTTTCCTCGTCCAGCGGCACAAGCGTACGCGGGTCTATCACTTCAACTTCAATGCTCTGCTGCGCTAGTTTTGCTGCAACCGATAAAGAGCGGTGTACCATCAACGCAGTAGCGATTACAGTGACCCGGCTGCCGCTGCGTTTTATGTCCGCCTTGCCCAAAGGAATACAGTAAGGTTCTTCGGGGACGTAATATCCAACCGTGCCGACACTGCTGTCCGTCAAGGCACTTCCACCACCGGGAGAAGCAGCACCATAGAGCAGTTTATGTTCTAGGAAGAGCACTGGATTCTCATCCCGCATGGCACTGATCAGCAAGCCTTTTGCATCGTAAGGTGTTGAAGGAATGACCACTTTCATTCCGGGAGCATGCATGAACCAGGCTTCGGTGCTTTGTGAGTGTTGCGCACCGCGCCCAGTTGCTCCCTGTGGGGCACGGATCACCAGCGGGACATTGGTTTGTCCCCCGGACATCAAACGTATCTTAGCTGCTTGATTGACGATTTGATCCATGGCGCTGAAGAGAAAGTCGGCATATTGAAACTCCACCACAGGACGCAGCCCGGTAAGCGCTGCGCCGATGGCAACGCCCATGAAACCCTCTTCTGAAATTGGCGTGTCCCACACTCGCTCGGGCCCAAATTCTTCCAGTAATCCATGCGTAACGTGAAAGGCGCCGCCAAAGACTCCCACATCTTCGCCAATGATGATCACTCGCGAATCAAGGCGCATTTCCTGGCGCAGGGCTTCGTTAAGCGCCTCTACCATGTTAAGTTGTCGCATGGTTCACCTCCAGTGTGATGTATGGCAGGTAATCCTGTGGTTGTGCATCTTCGCTTTGCTCTGCAAAGGCAATTGCCTGGTCAATTTCCTCTTCCACACGCTTCTCAACCGCCGCAATTTTCGTTTCGGGTGCTATTTGACTTTCTATCAATGCCTGCCGTAGCCGTTGGATGGGATCCATTTTTTTCCAGGTTTCGACTTCTTCTGCCGGGCGATAGTGGGAGGATTCAAAACGCGCATGGCCGCGCATTCGGTACGTTATACACTCTAACAAAGTTGGTCCCTGTCCAGAACGGGCACGTTCTACCGCGTTGAATGCATTTCGATAAACTGCTGCGACATCGTTGCCGTCTACCTGAATACCCGGCATCCCATAGGCTGCCGCGCGGGAAGCCAGATTGGTCACCGCGGAAGACTTTTCTACCGTCATAGAAAGGGCGTACTGATTATTTTCGCAGACAAAAATGACTGGTAATTTCCATAATGCAGCCATGTTGGCGGCTTCATGGAAGACGCCTTTGTTAATGGCTCCATCCCCAAAGAAAGCAACGGCTACTTTTCCTGAATGCTGTACGTATGCGGATAATGCGGCACCAACCGCGATTGGGATGCCTGCTCCTACAATGGCAAAAGCCCCCAGCATACCGCGCGAGAAGTCGCATAGATGCATGGACCCTCCCATGCCCCGGCAGGACCCTGTGCGCTTGGCGAACATTTCTGCCATCATTTCGTTTACAGGAACCCCTTTGGCAATGCAATGTGCGTGACCGCGGTGTGTGCTGGTGATGTAATCGCCGGGTTGCAAGGCGCTGATCACACCAACAGCGACGGCTTCCTGTCCGGTCGCTTGATGCATGGTTCCGGGCATCGGGCGAGTCAGGAAAAGGTAATACAGTTTTTCTTCAAACTCGCGTGCCAGAAGCATACGGTAATACATCTCTAAGAGCAGGTCGTGATGGAGACCACTTAAGTTAAGGGGTGGGATGATCTCAGGGGGAGAAATCATACTTGTTCCTCCGTTTCTATGCCGATCACGCGCACTGGGAACGCTTCAGCACCAACTAGTTTGACCGGTAAAATGAATGTTTGAAAACGCTTGTTGATTAACGGAGCAAGGTTAGCCATATATTCAACCAGCGCAATACCGGCTCCAAGCAACGTCTCATGGTTGGGTTGTCCAGTTGAGGCGCTGCCATCCGGGTTGCGCACCTCAATACCAGATGTGTCCACTCCCATGACTTTGATCCCTAAGTTGACCAGCCAGGCAATTGCTTCGGTTGCAAACCAGGGACGGTAATGTTGTTTTTCAGTGCGGTAGCAGCGATCAAAGCCTGTATAAAAATAAACAATGTCCCCTTTTTGAATTCGGTTGCCTGCCACTTTCTGAAGGTCTGACAAGGGGATGCATTCATTATTACCCCAGCGAGAAATATCCAATACCAGCGCATCACCGATCAGAGATTCTAGAGGATAGCGGGCGGCATCCAGCCCATTTTGGAAATGGTGATAGGGAAACTCAATATGTGTGCCGACATGCGTGTTGAAGGTAACTTCAGAGATCACATACCACTGGTTTTCTGTACGTTGATATTGAGCAAATTGCTGCCATTGTTCGGTGAAACGGGTATCTATTTCAAGGCGGTATTCCTCTTGACCGGGAATAATGGTGTGTGAAAGATCGTGAATCCGTTGAATTCTCATGGGCTTCTTCTGTCCTAGCAAATGTTTAGTTCTTGAACCGTTGTTTGTGAATAGAAACGATCAATATCCTCTCGGTGACAATCTGCTGTCCCCTCCGTTAAAACGACTGCTGCGCCGGTTGCCGCTGCCCACTTTAGCGCAGAAGTCCAGTTGTCGCCCAGCGAAAGCCGCCATGCCAGCGCGGCTGATACCGCATCTCCTGCCCCAGCAGCGTTCACTGCTTTCTGTCGTGGCGGGAGCGCCAGAAAAGTGCCTTGAGCGGTAAGCGCTAGAACGCCATGTTCACCACAGGTGATGACCAGGTTAGGTATCTGCGTCGTTTGCTTGACTTCTGTCGCCTGACTCGCAAGTTCCTCAAGTGTTGCAGCGTTGGTCTGGAACGTGCGTTCAAATTCCTGCCAGTTCATCTTGAGAATCATTGGACGGGCGGGAATCGCCTGCAAGGCAGGCTCACCGGGACAGTCAATCAGAACAGGAACATGATGCTCTGCTGCGATCTTAATCACACGCTGGTAAAAATCCTTTGGCAGCCCTTCTGGCAGAGAACCGGCACCAATCACCCATTGTGCGTTTGCAACGTGACGCCTAAAACGGGTGAAGAAATCATCACAGGCTTGGGGAGGGACAGTGTAATTTCCGTAAATGATGTGACTGTGTCGATGGTGGAGTGTTTCGGCAATCACCAGCGCGACGCGCGTTTCACCTTCAACCCAGATCAGATCGTGACGAATGCCATATCGTTCCAGCAAATGCACCAATGTGCGCCCGGTTTCTCCGGCGACATAGCCAATTGTCAGGGTTTCAAGGCCTAATGCACGCAGAACAACGGCGGTATCGAAACCTTTGCCGCCGACGCTTTCAATAGTTTTAGAAGGTATCATGCGGCTGCCGGGAACGAATTGCTCAATGAAAAGAACCCGGTCAAGTGCAGAGTTGGGGTTGATGGTCAGATACATGTTGCATCCCCCTTTTGGAAACTACTGAAGCAGTTTCTGCGCCAAAACACACCATGCGTTCCAGTCAATCCGTTCCAACGCGTCCAATCCGGCAAATAAATCTTTCGCAGCGATAAAAATACCATGCCGTGGAACCAGAACAGCGGCTGCCTGTTTGCGAATGCGCTCTTCCTGATCACGCAGACCGGCAACGACATTGTCAGCGAGTTCCTGACTGTGTGCCGGGGCGGCGGGGACAACCTCAATAACACCGAATTTTTGTGTGTTCTCCATAATGGGCGGGATAGGTTTGCCAGCGGCACAAAATGGCAGCACATGAAACGGATGAGCATGGATCACCGCGCCAACGAACGGCATATTGCGATAGATGGAAAGATGGGCTTTGCCCTCACGCGAGAATAAGGGATTGCTGAACCACTCTGCATCCAGTGAACCGGAGAGGACGGCATCCGGTTCAAGTTGCCAGTGTTTCTGACTGCCGCTGTATTTGGGCGTGATATACAGTGTGTTGTTTTCGCAGGCACTAATGTTGCCGCCAGAAATATCTGTCAACCGACGCTCAAACATGCGCCGGGCGATATATACGATCTGTTCGGGAAGATCGGACATATGATTAAGCCTCCTGAGGGGTGGAGTATATAATTTTATCTAAGTATATCACATATATTGACAAAATACATTGACAATTGACAGCTTTTGAGGTTCTTGTTGTAAATCAGCAAACTGCCGCCAGTCCGGTGCGGGCAAGAAAATTCTGATAAGCTGCTTCCCAGCGGTCAACTTCCTGGGGGGCAAATTCATCCGTGTGAACAGAGCGGCGTATCAGTTCCCGCCCTTCTTCCAGGGAACGAATGAGCCCCAGAGCCTGCATTTGGACAAGGATATTTCCCAGCGTCGTGGCTTCTGCAGGTCCGGCAATGATCGGGGTATTGAGGATATTAGCAGTAAACTGGTTAAGCAGGCAGTTTTGGGAACCGCCGCCCATGATATGGACAATCGGCGCAGAATATCCAATCAGGCTGGTTGCACGATCATGGATCAGGCGATATTTGCAGGCGAGTGATTCAAGTACCACGCGTACGATTTCACCTTTGGTTTGTGGCACTCTCTGACCGGTATCCGCGCAGACTTGTTGAATTTTTGCCGGCATATCGCCGGGCAGTATAAAGTCCGGGTGGTCAGGGTCAATGAACGCCACGAATGGTTGGGATTCCATTGCCATATTGATCAGCTCCTGCCAGGAATACTCCCGCTCCCGGATCCGCCAGATGCGCTGCAATTCCTGTAAAAACCACATACTGAGGATGTTTTTCAAGAAGGTGATGGTGCCAAAAACGCCCCCCTCATTGGCAAAGTTGTATTCCAGTACCTGATCTGAGAAGAGCGGCTGATTCAATTCGCGGCCTAGTAAAGCCCAGGTGCCGGAACTGATGTAACCAAAATTGGGTTGCCGTGCAGGAACTGCGGCGACTGCAGCGGCAGTGTCGTGGGTGGCGGTGGCGATAACAGCAACGTTGTGCAATCCAACCTCTTCTGCCAGCGCCGCGCGGATATTGCCTAGCATTGTGCCCGGGGGGATCACTTCGGGGAAAAGCGTTTCTGGAAACCCCAGTCTTTGGATGACCGGAAAAGCCCAGTCGCCTGTTTGTGTGTTGAACAGTTGGGTGGTTGTGGCATTGGTGTACTCACAGGCTTTGACACCGGTCAGCCAGTAATTGATCAAGTCCGGGATGGTCAAAAAGGTGGCTGCAGATAAATAGGCGGGGTCGCTATTCAGCTTCATCGCCATTAGTTGAACAATACTGTTGATTTCCATGAACTGAACGCCTGTCTGGTAAAACAGATCCCTTTTACTGATCAATGAAAAGATTTCAGCGTAGACACCGCGGGTTTGCGGGTCTCTTGCGCAATAGGGGTTGCTAACCAGTTTTCCATAGCGGTCCAGCAGGGCAAAGTCCACGCCCCAGGTATCAATGGCAATACTGCGCAAATCGTTTCGGTGCAAATGTGCAACCCGAATCAGCCCTTCTTTGACTCCCTGATACAGGCTGAGCACGTTCCAGTGCCAGTGCCCCATTACCTCGATGGGACCATTGGGGAAGCGGTAAACCACTTCCAGAGAGATCTTTTCGCCGTCAAACGATGCCAGAGAACAACGTCCACCGGACGCGCCAATGTCCACAGCAAATAACTTGAGGGTATGGCTCATACAACCTCCTGAGCGGCACAAAGCGGTTCAGGAGCCGAACATCAACCTGCGCAGGAAACGCGAGGCGGCAATTGGGTCGCTTTGAGCAATCAACTCATTCCATTGGGTCAGCTCAACCTGATTTACCAGTTCATACAGTTTAAGCAGCCAGTTTGCACTTTCAGTTACCGAATCGGTGCCTTCGGTACGATAGGGAAACAGGTCCATGGAAAGCCAGCCCTGATAACCGGTGCGCTTCAGCCAGTAGAGCATTTCGATAAAATCAAAGAAATGGACTGAACCAAAGTTTAAGTCCCAGTCCCAGTCGGCGTAGTTATCGTTCAGATGCACATGGAACAATTTACCTTCCCGTTGGCTGAGTGCGACCACTTCCCCAAGGTTATCCCGGGCATACAATGAATGTCCTACATCAAATGTCAATCCAACATTAGGACGGTCAATATCCCTCAGTAACAGCAGGGTTTTGGTATAGTTGCTGAGGAATGAACGCGCCCGCGGCTCAAACGGCTTGAATTCCAATCCCAAACGAATCTGTGGATTGTGGTCGGCACATTTCTGCATACCGCTCACCCACCATTCGTACATTTTCTGGTAATCCACTTCAAAGAAATAGTCAAAACCGTCCTGACCGGGCCAGATGCCCACATAATCACAGCCTAGTTCGGCTGCCAGATCCATGACAGAACGGATGTGGTCTGCTGCCAGACTGCGCGTTTGCGCATCAGGCGCTCCCAGCGTGCCGCGCCACCATTCGGCTTCTCCCCACAGATTGGGGTTGACTGCACAAAGTTTCAGGTTGTGATGTTGGAGTGCATCCTGAATATCCTTTATATTCTGCGGGTTGAGATCGTCATCCTTACCGGCAGTGACCTCAATACCGCGGATGAAGCCTGCTTTGGCGACGAGTGCAATCCGCTCAACTGCGCTCGCCGCGCTTTTGCGGTAACCCCGGGTCATAAACCGATCAGCAGGGTTACCATAAACGCCAAGAATTGCAGCAATTTTGGGTGGATTCATATTTACTCCTCTGTAATTTTCAAATGACAATGACAAATGTTAGTCTTTCCAAAATTATAGACCTTTTTATGTGAAAAGGCAACTTGCTTTGTCGAGCAATGCTATTGGTCAGGTCTAACCGGAGGCCGGATGACAAAAGACCCTCCCGCAAGCAAATTCTGCGGGAGGGCCGGGGTGGAACCCACTGGTAAGAATTACGCTAGTTTTTTGACCTCTTTCAGCACATCCTCAGTGATGTTAAGCGTTTCGTCAATATCAGCGTCGGTGTGAGCGGCTGAGATTGAGTATTCCTCAAACCATCCGCTGCCCATTGGGATGACACCCTTGCTGAGCATCCCGTACCAGTATTCGCGCCACATAGCTTTATTGCATTGGTTTGCCTGGCGGTAGGTGTGCGGGATCTCGGGCACAAACTGGATGCCGCCTAGCGGTCCTTCATGGGTGACACAGGCTGGCAGCCCAAGCCGGTTGATGATCTCCTTCAGCCCTGCCGCATATTTCGCTCCCAGACGGTCCATTTCAGCATATTTTTCTTTTGTCAGCACTTTGGTGAGGCAGGCAAGCCCAGCGGCAGTGGTGAGCGGGTTGGCATTATAGGTGCCAAAATGCACCGCCGGACCCAGCGGCGAGATCAGGTTCATCAGGTCGCGCCGACCGCCAAAGGCGCCCAGCGGGGTACCACCGCCGATTGCTTTTGCCAGACAGACCAGATCCGGCTCAATGCCGTATTTTTCGCAGGCGCCGCCATAGGCAATGCGGCAGCCCACTTTGACCTCGTCAAAGATGAGCAGGACATTGTACTTGCGGGTCAACTCACGCACACCTTGCAGATAACCGGGGTCGGGTGGAATAACACCGCCGTTGGTCATGCAAGGTTCCAGAATAAAACAGGCAATTTCCCCTTCATGCTTTTTGAGCTGGTATTCCAGACTCTCCAGGTCGTTGAACTGGACAATGTAAGTGTGTCTGGTGGCGCCTTCGGGTATGCCGGCGCTTTCTACGATTGACGAGGGCATCCAGGGCGGTCCGGCAGGGACATTGGACGGCACAGCGCAGCTTACCATCAACACATCCGATGCGCCGTGATATGCCCCCTCGACTTTCAGCACCCCCATTTTTTGCGTGGCGGCACGCGCCAGCCGCACTGCGTACATGGTAGCTTCTACACCGGATTGGGTGAAGCGCAGCATTTCAATCACCGGATAGCGGCGTTGTATCTCTTCTGCCAGCTCGGTCGCTACCACTGCCGGCATCCCATATAGGGTGCCTTTCTTTGCCTGTTCGGCGATGGCTTCGGCAATCACCGGGTCGGCGTGCCCAGCAACCATGGCGGCGTAGCACATGCAATAATCTATGTATCGGTTGCCGTCCAGATCCCAGACGTAGGCGCCTTTGCTTTCTTTGACGTAGATGGGATACGGCGGCCAGAACTGAATGGCACTGCCCACGCCGCCGGGGATGATCGCCTGAGCGCGCTGGGCTGCCTTTGCCGAGGCGGGAGTGCGGGCGATATAGTCTTCGTAAAAACTCATGGTCAACCTCCTGATAGATAGGGTGAGAAACCGATTTTTGAAAGAGCCATTCTGCGGCTGAAACTCAACATCGCCGGATGCCAGAAGCGGCTCACCATGGATTGCCTGCCGTATGCGCTGACCGTCTGCTTCTCGCCTTTGTTTTTCCGTCAGCCGGCTTGCCGCTGGAGGGGGACATCCGTTTTTAGATTGTCAATGATGCGATTGGAAACCTGTCTGTTCAAAATATAGCATGTTGTGACGGAAAAGTAAATATATTTACAAAAATACGTCGAAAAACGACGTATTTTAAGTGAGTGTTTTTTTACCATAGATAAACCTGAATGAGCCATCTAACGAGGCAAGAATTGGATGGGTAGAGGGTGGAGTTTCTATCAGCCGCTTCGCTTTTTTGCATATTTTCTTTCCAGGGGAATGACGTCCTCAATGTCCAGCGCGCCCGCAGTGTAATTTTTCGCCTGTTTATTTTCCCGCTCACGCTATAATAGATGTATTCGGAGTGTTGATTCATTATTGCTGGCTGTGTGGATTGAACGGCAGGTTTTTGGTGGAGGTCGGGATGAAATTACTGGTCTATCGCAGTCTTTTCTTTCTTGCAGTGTTGGTCCTTTTTACAATATCCTGCCAACTGTTGACCCTGTTGACTTACCATTCCCCGTGTGGTCAATCGGTATTGTCACTTGCCGAAAGAAACTTCGAGATCAAACCGGCAAAAGCTGGCTACTCTGCACTGCCGAAAATTCAGCAGGATACCTCCAATACAGCCTATTGGGTAAAGGGAACGACCACCCGCTACGTATTCCTGCTCAGCCCGACGACGGAGAATCTCCTGCTAGGGTATGTCCTCAAAGGCGGAGAGCCAGCCCGCATTGCCTGGGCAAATTGCGATTCGGCGAGCTTTATCCTTGAAGCACCTCGCCAGGAAACTCTGGACGTTCCGGCTTTGCTGGATCAATCCAGCTCGGGCATCTCGGTTGTGATTCAGGGTGACCCTGCTGCTGCAGCATGGGTGATACAGGGGGAATTAGCCGGCGAGGAAATTCAAGCGGTCAGCACTCCAAAACCAGAGGATGTGCTGGCTGAAATTTCATTGCTGGGGACGGAGCTTTCACAGGATGGAACACTGCTAAAAGTCAGCGTATCTGTTGTGAATTTCGGGCAGAAAAGCCTGACTGTGACCAGCGGAGATGTTTCACTGCTGGCGGACGGGGTGACTACCATGCCGCTCGGCAGTGAACCTGCCCTGCCCCGAGAAATTGTTCCCGGCGCAACCGAGACATTTTCTTTCACCTTTGCGCGCCCCGCCGCATCGGAGGCGACACTGCGCATCTTCGACGCAGAATACCTGTTTACGAATTGATACCTTACTGTCCTAAAAAACAACCTGCACCGCGCGAGGCGGTGCAGGTGAATGGGGGGAGGAAGTAGCAAATTACTTGAGTTTGAAGTATGCAACCAATGAAGAGCCGTCCTGCGTGGACATGGTCACCCGATAGCATTTGCCTGCTGTGTTGGGCGTCTTCCAGTTAAAGATGAACTGTCCGCCTGTCCAATCGTAGCGTAGACTTGTGCCGCCTGTAGCCACAGTTTCGATTTCGTCTGCTATGGCAATTGTGTTGCAGGCTGTCAGGGCATAGGTCAGTGATTTAACGTATACCACGTCAGTCAATTCGGTTGGTCCAGCAAAGATCTCAAATTTTAGTGGGACGGTAGCGCCGTTCTTGACCGTGTTGTACACACCGTTCATGTCCACCGGTTGGTAGAAGCCTTTCAATGTCCATGCCAGCACGCTGTATGCACGGGTCTCTGCATAGCTGTTTCCAGCCATATCATAGGCAGTGGCGGTCATCGTGTGATTGCCGAGCGCGGCGCTGTAACCTGCTACGGTGCACCCGTTCGGACCGGAGAGCGCATCGGCGGCGTCACAAGTCGGCGCGGCGGGGACAAAGCCAAAGTAGTAGGTGGCGCCATCTTCTGGTCCGCCATTCCAGGTGAGGGTCGGAGCGGTGAGGTCAACATCAATATCGCTTACGCCAGCCGAAGCACTGTTGCCGGCGTTATCCATGGCGGCACCGGTGTGGCTCTGATCGGCGCCCTCGCCGAAGGTATATGGTGCAGTGCAGGAGGCAACGCCAGAGAGGGCATCTGCGCAGGTGTAGGTAACGGTCGGCGCACCAGAGGCGGTATTCCACCAGCCGCTTGCCGGGCGAGCCGGGCTGACCGCTGCGGAGATGGTCGGAGCGGTGAGGTCAACATCAATGTCGCTTATGCCAGCCGAGGCGCTGTTGCCGGCTTTGTCGTACACTGTCTGGCTGTAGGATTGATCTGCACCTTCGCCAAAGGTGTGATCCGCCGGGCAGTTCCCATCGAGACCGGAGAGCGTGTCGTTACAGGTGAAGCTTGCGGTCGGTGCACCAGAGGCGATATTCCACCAGCCGCCTGCCGGGCGAGCCGGGCTGACTGCCGCGGAGATGGTCGGAGCAGTCTTGTCAATATTGATACCGCTGATAGTGGCAGGATCGCTGACGTTGCCGGCTTTGTCGGTGCAGGCACCTGAGGCGGATTGGTCGGCGCCTTCAGCGCTCAAAACAACATCCGCATCGCAGAAGTCAATCCCGGAGAGTGCATCCGTGCCGCTGAAAGAAACGGTGACATCGGTGTTGTTCCAGCCGTTTGCATTGGCATCCGGTGTGCGGCTGGCAGAAGCGGTTGGAGCGGTCTTGTCAATGTTAATGCCGGTTTGCGTATCGGAAGCTGTATTGCCGGAGGTATCCTGACAGGTTCCGGTGGCGGACTGGTCGGCGCCTTCCGTTGAGATGGTTGCGCTTACCGTTTCGGATATCACTCCTACTGCATCTGAGCAGCTCCAGACAATGGTCACATCGCCGTTGTTCCAGCCGTTTGCGTTTGCCGGGGTGCGACTGAGCAGGGTGATGTTTGGCGGCGTGGTGTCCTGCACGGTTACCTTGAAACTGCCGCTGGAGGAATTGCCCACCACATCGGTCGCGGAGCAGTTGACGGTTGTCTCACCGAGCGGAAAAGTTGAGCCGGAAGCGGGGGAACAGCTCACCACCGGAGCTGGATCCACGGCATCGCTTGCCGTTGGGCTGAAGAAGACAATGGCGCCGGAAGCACTGGTGGCTTCGGCAGTCGTATCGCCCGGAAGCGATAGGGTCGGCGGGATAGTATCCACAATACTGTAAGTTGCCGAAGCGGTGGTGGTCAAGCCGCCGGTATCCGTGTAGGAACAGGTTACCGTCTGGGAACCAAGCCCATAGCTGGCGAGCGGACCGGTGACTGAGCCAATAACGGGTGAGACGGTTTGCGGTCCGTCTTCGGCATCGGTCACAGAACACCCTGCGGCGGGTACCGTGCCGAACTCATAGGGCGCGCCGCCGGTCACGCCGGTGACCGAGACCACTGGTGGGGTGTTGGGCGGTGGGGCAACAACAACTGTGAAGCGAGCAGTATCCATGTTGAATGATCCGTCAGTGTTATTGCTGACGATGCTGAACTCAATGTTAGCGCTGCCAGTTGCCACCGGGCTGACCGTGACAGCAGTGGTTAGATTGGCATTCACATTCTCACAGTTTGTAAAGGTGATCAGTGCCGGACTGACGCTCGCCACTGATGAATTGCTGGAGGTTACCTGAATAACCAGCTCTGTACCCCCAGTCAGGTTACAACCGTTTTTACCGTCCCCATTGCGTGTCACAATATATAAATCTACCTTCATGGATGAACCACCAACCGTTAGAGATACGGTTTCGTAGGCAGCATCCACGGATGCATCTGCATTGTTGGCTACGTCATCTGCCAGGGCGGTGATGGGGGCAATCATCAGGAACAAAACCATCACCATGGTAAATACTTTGAAAGTTTTGCTTTTCATGAACCAAAACTCCTTTCTCTGTTTATGAATTCAATCGGTATACATTGCACCTGAAAAATGTTTGCTTGTTGAGGTCTTTCTCAATGCCTTCCTGAGGTTTACTTTTGGCAGCCAGTGAAAAAGAAACCGACACAGCTTCGCCGGGCCGGTTTCGCTACTGGCTCCCGAATGACCTCCCCGGTTTTACCAACCGGTTAAGCGACCAAATCCGGTCATTCGATCATTGCCGCCAAAAATAAGTTGTTAGAAATGTGCTTACGTTTTCTGAATTTCCCTCCTTCTTTTTGCCTGGAACCCTCCCTAAAAGAACTTGCCTGTTGTGAAGAAATACGTGAATTTAGTACCGGGCTTCACCTCGCCTTAATCCATTTTACGATAAGCCAGAACCCGAATCAAGTAGTGGGGCAGTCTGGAAGTCTTGCAATTTGACAACTTTCTTCTTTCCCGGATGGCGGTTTCGTTGCGAGTATGGTGGGGGGGGATTGCTTTTCCAAGGGTATCTTGGGTTCTTGTTGCTGCTGAAGAGGCTCAATGTTTGCAGGTGGGGGCATCCCGAAATCCTAAAAACGACTATTCAACCGCAAGACTATCGTGTATAATCTCATCAGTGTAACAAGACTTAATTTATCCATAATACAACAGGTGGCCAATGATGAATGTGGTGATTGCTTTTGTGACCGGCTTGACCACCGGCGGGCTGAGCTGTCTGGCGGTGCAGGGCGGGCTGCTTGCCAGCTCGCTGGCGGCGCAGTTGGAGCAGGATGTTCAGCAACAGCGCCAGCCGCGCACTCGACGAGCGGCCGCCGCCGGCGCTTCCAAACCCGGGATGGCGGCGCCGATTCTGCTTTTTTTAGCCGCTAAACTGGCGGCGTACACTCTGCTGGGCTTTCTGATGGGACTGGCTGGCTCGGTTGTCCAGCTCAGTTCAAGCGGACGCGCAGTGCTGCAATTTGCCATTGGTATCTTTATGATCGGCAATGCTCTGCGTATGTTGAATGTACATCCTGTCTTCCGTTATTTTGCCTTTGAACCGCCCAAGATGTTAACGCGTTACCTGCGCCGCAAGGCAAAGCGTGATACCGGCTGGATGACCCCACTGGTACTGGGCGCGCTGACGGTACTCATCCCCTGCGGGGTGACGCAGTCCATGATGGCGCTGGCGGTTGCTACAGGCGACCCATTCTCCGGCGCGGCGGTTCTGTTCGCATTCACGCTGGGTGCCAGTCCGGTGTTCTTTGCTGTGGCATATTTCGCCACCCGTTTGGGATCGCGGCTGGAGCGGTCTTTCAACCGTCTGGTTGCCGTTACGGTGCTGGTATTGGGATTCGTGGCGATTGAGACCGGTCTCAACCTGATGGGGTCTCCGTACTCCATCAGCGCCCTGACACGCAGTCTGACCAGCGCGCCGGCAGTCACTGCTGAGGCGGCGCCGGATGGTGTGCAGGTGTTGAGTATTGATGTGAAAAACTACGGCTATATGCCGGAGGTGCTGGTCGCGGCTGCTGGCAGTCCTGTGAGGCTGGAGCTGAACACATGGAATACCCGTTCCTGCTCGCGGGCGTTTACTATCCCCGCGCTCAAAGTTGAAAAACTGTTGCCCGCCACCGGCACGGTGGTGATTGAGATTCCCCCCCAGCCTGCCGGTTCGGTGCTCCAATTCAGTTGTTCGATGGGGATGTATGGTGGCGTGATTCGCTTTAACTGATGGAGCAGACCATGACGCGCAAAATATTTCAAGTAGCTGATATGAACTGCCCGGCGTGCGCCATGCGGCTCGAAGCGATTGAGGATGAACTGCCCGGTATTCACCGGATTGATGCCAGTTATCACCGTCAGGAAATGGTGGTGGAGTTCGATGAAGCGCAGGTGAGCTTGGCGCAGATCCTTCAAGCGGTGGAGCAGAAGGGGTATCACCTGCTGGAAAAGGAAACCTGAGTTCGGGCGGTGCGTCAGAGGTGTAGGGGGGCTCTTTAGGGTTGGTTCTTCCCATTTACGGTGTTTCGGTGATGGTGGGGGTTTCTGTGGGCGTTGGGGTGGGTGACACTGTTGGGACGAGCGTTTCGGTTGGAGTTTCTGTTTCGGTTGGTGTCAGCGTTGTTGTAGGGGTGTGAGTCGCGCTGGGAGTACGGGTGCGCGTTGGTGTGCGCGTGCCGGTGGGAGTGCGCGTCGGGCGCGTGGGTGTACTGGTGCGAACGCGCGTTGCGGTGCGGGTTGGTGTGAGCGTGGCGGTTGGCGTCGTGGTTGGTGTGGGGGAGGTGGTTGCCTGAGCAATATAGGTTGTGACCAGCACGGAAGGCGGCGCCGGCGTGTTCAGGAAGTTTACAGCCGCTTCCAGCACCTGCGGCAGCCTTTCCGGGCGGGGCAGCAGAACAGGCAAGCCGCCTGCCCCGGACAGGTCCCATGCCTCAACATCCTGCGGTTCAAAGGTGAATGTCCCGATTCGCCCTGGCGCAGCCAGTTCCAGCGCCAACGGCACCAGCTCGAGCAGACCCGCTAAGGTCAGATTGGTTTCCACCCGCTTCCCGAAAATATCAAACAGATCCGCCAGGCGCACCAGATTGCCTCCCTGAACCAGACGTTCAAAGATTAACTGCGCTGCCTGTAGCTGACGCATATTGCGTGCATGTTCATCGGTGAGTGTGCGACTACGCACATAACACAGCGCCATTTCGCCGTCCAGATACTGCCTGCCGGCTTTCATGCCTTCACATAAATCCGGTTCGTCTTTTGGCAGCGTGATGGTCAATCCGCCCAGTTCATCAATAAATTCAGCAAAGTCGTTCTTATGCACTAGGAGATATTTTTCGGGACGCAGTCCAAAGTTGTATTCCAGCGCCAGCGAGAGCAGCTCGAAACCGCCCTGCGCGTAGGCGATATTCAGCCGCTGCATGGTGAAACCGGGCAGGTACACGAAAAGGTTAGGCGGGACGGAAAGCAGGCTGGCGCGCCGATTTTGCGAATTGAAAAGCAAAATCAGAATAGCATCCGTTCGCCCGATATGCGGGTAATCTCGATCCACTCCCAACAGGAGATAAACTTTTGTCCCCTGCGGAAGCGGTAAAAGACCATAGGGTGGTGGTATCGGGCGCGCCGGGGGCAGAATGGGCGGTGGGTATGCTTCCCATACTGGCAAAACACTTGGCATAGCGGAAGGTGTGGCGGAAGGCAACACAGGGGTGGCTGAGAGGGTGGCGGAGGGTTGTTCCGTCGCCGGCGTCTGCGGTGTGCTGAACCAGCAAGCGTTCAAAACGAACCAGCTGATCAGGGTGATTCCAGCGGCTCGCCGGATCAGGGATTGCCGGCAGGTGTTTGTTTTTGCCATATCCGACTTGATTATAGCGCACAACCGGAAGGAAAAATTTGCGCGTCTGAGATGTTTTGGGTATCATCATATACAAGGAGGTGCGCCATGTTCAAACTCACCTGGTACGGACATGCTACGCTTGCGCTGCAAAGCGGCGGCTATCACATTCTGGTTGATCCCTTCTTCAACGGTAACCCGCGCTCGCCGATTCGTGCGGATCAGGTTCTGGCGGATTTTATTCTGGTGACGCATGGACATAGTGATCATGTGGGTGATGCGGTGGCAATTGCCCGCCTTAGCGGGGCGTTGGTGATCAGTAATTATGAAATTTGCAACTGGCTTTCTGAGAAGGGCGTTAAGACCCATGCTCAGCATCTGGGCGGGGGCTATCATCATCCTTTTGGTTATCTCAAGTTAACCTTTGCCCTGCATGGTTCAGCGTTGCCCGATGGCACCTATGGCGGCAATCCGGCGGGTTTTCTGCTGACTACGCTGGAAGGCTGGAAGGTCTATCTTGCCGGAGATACCGGGCTTTTTGGCGATATGAAGCTAATTGGCGAGGAAGGGTTAGACCTGGCGGTGCTGCCAATCGGCGATAACTATACGATGGGTCCGGACGATGCATTGCGAGCGGTCAAACTCCTGCAACCCAGACATGTCATCCCGATTCATTTCAGCACCTTTGAGCTGATTCAACAGGACGCGCAGCTCTGGGCGCAGCGTGTTCAGGCGGAAAGCGACTCCCGCGTTCACATTCTCAACGTGGGCGAAAGTTTTGAGCTGTCATAGCCCCGGTTTGGTGGTTTTTTCTGACACTGGGACGGCAGCGTTCTGGCGCTGCCACTGCACGAGTACAACCGCCGCTAGAATCAGCCCACCGCCGAATATCTGGATAGCCGTCAGACCTTCGCCGAGCGTCAGGTAACCAAACAACGCGGCAAAGATGGCTTCTGTACCCATGATGAGTGCCGCGTCCCCAGGCGGGGCGAAGCGTTGGGCAATAACCTGAATGGTGTAGCCGAGCGCAACCGAAAAAAAGCCCGTGTAAGCGATCGCCCACCAGGCAGGGAACAAACCGCCGATGGTTTGCTGATCTGCAATCAGCCCAACACCCAGATTCAGTGCCCCACAGACTAGATATTGTCCAATAGCAAACTGCATGGCATCTACATGATGGACGATACGGCTGATCAGTACAATGTGAAATGCCCATATCACTGCTCCGAGCAGTTCCAGCCCGTCGCCGGGAGCAAGATGCAGTGTGCCGGGTGAGCTGAGCAGCTTTGCCCCTCCAGTTGCCAGCGCCGCGCCTAGCCAGACCTGCCAGGTCACTTTTTCACCCAGCGCCAGCAGCACCAGCGGTACGATAACAACATACAGGGTGGTGATAAAGCCCGCGTTGGCGGCGGTGGTCCAGTGCAATCCTGCCTGCTGCAGGGTACTGGCAAGAAAAAGAAAAACGCCCGCAGCAGCCATCCAGAGCCACTGTCTGCGTTCGGCTTTCCAGGGCAGGCGGCGAAAGATCAGCAACAACGCCAACCCAGCCAGTAGAAATCGTGCACCGTTGAAAAGAAACGGACCAACAAATTGCGCGGCAACGCGTTGGGCAGAAAAGGCACTGCCCCAGATCAACGAAGTGAGGAAAAGCAAAAGGTCAGCTTTGAGGCGCATAAGCCCCAAGCTTAACCGAAAAACTGCCTGAAGGGAAGGGACAAACGGCTAAAGCGGGCGTTTGATTTGTGCACGCATCACGAAGCGGTCCACTGCCCCAAAGCGGTATTTGTAGGTTTCATCGCCGCGCATGAAATCGAGCTCGTCAACCTGGTTTTCGCAAGCCCATCGAATCTGATATGCTAGCAGCACCCAGCCAGGTGAATACTCATGAAAGCGTGGATTGATGCCGGAGTTGTACACCCATAACTTGTTCAGATAGTTAAAACCGAGATAGGCGGCTGCCTTCTCCCCCCCAATGGTCAGAAAAGCCATGTGCAAACAATCTTTCTCAAAGGCGCATCGTGCGATGATCTTAAAATGCTCCCGCATTGGCGGGGTGAGAAAGGCAGCTTTTTCTGGCTCAAAGCTCATTAAGTTCATGAAGGCTTCAACTTCTCTGTCCAGCAGGTCCGCGTCTTTAACGAGATACCAACTCACTGGTACAGAGGAAGCTTGGGCGCGGCGCATTTTGCGGCGAATCTCGTGGCGTTGTTTTTTGTCAATCCCTGCCAGATAAGCCTCAAAGTTGCCGGGCAGCGGGATGTAAGGAGAATGCTGCAGGATTTGCTCTTCATATTGCCAGTCCAATGATTGCGCCGCTTCTTTCAGTGCTGGCAGCGTGGGCGAAGAATCGAGAATGTTATACAGGTCAAGCTGCTGCCAGTATGGTAATTCGGCAGAGTTGAGAAAGCTGAGCAGACCGTGACAAAATTCGGGTATATCCTCAGGCGAAGCCAGCAGATCGAGGTAATCGGAAACCTCAATCGAACCTACCAGATAGAGTGTCTCGACGCCTTTGGCACTACTGAGGAAGAGCGGCGCTGCGCCGACCAACTTGCCATCCTGCCGGGCGGTGATCAGCATTAGATCGCCGTCTTGCCATTCCCCGCCGCCCATCGTTTTCCACCAGGCACGCAGATACTCGTATCGTAGAAAAGGCACATGCGATGCGGTCCGATCCAACAGCGCATTCCATTCGTCCTCCAACTCATCAGGAAATATCTTTAGTAGCGCAAAATCCATTAATAACTTCCTGCAACTCACCTGTTATCTGACAGGATGATTTTTTTTGATTATACTG
The DNA here is from genome assembly GCA_034434695.1 of Anaerolineaceae bacterium. Lineage (GTDB taxonomy): Bacteria > Chloroflexota > Anaerolineae > Anaerolineales > Anaerolineaceae > DYEC01. The sequence goes on along the minus strand of DAOTYY010000053.1, from coordinate 85,855 downwards.
TCAATATAACTCTAAAATACAATGCTGTATAATCTGGGGTGACAAAGTTGTAGTTTTAAGATGTAGGTGACTGTTCCAAATTTGGTAGATATGCGTTGAAACCGCCAGATTTGGGGGATAACAAGGTTCCTGATCGCCAGATATGGCGGTTGTTGGTTAAGTTTACCAGTCTTGGAACAGTCACAGATGTAGTCAATTGATTAGTCGAGTGTGCTATAATTTAGATGATGCCCCAGTAGCTCAAACGGATAGAGCGAGGCTCTCCTAAGGCCGAGGTTGAGAGTTCGAATCCCTCCTGGGGCATTATTGTGATCATGGGAAGCATTTTCTGGTAAAAGCTAGTTTAGTTCCCTTGGAAGGTTCAAAAACTCTAATCTTAAACTTATTGTATTTTAAATGAAAGTTGCTATAATAAAAATTGATAAACGCTTGGGTGCCCCCCTCACCCCGGCGTTTATCGCTTTAAGGGGACAAGTTTAATAAGAAGAGAAGCTCATCTTTCTGGTACAATTGGCGCAATGTTTGAATTGATTTTTCTTGGTACATCTGCTTCTGCTCCTTCGCCCCGCCGCAGTTTGCCGGCTCAGGTGGTCAAACATGACGAGCATCGTTTTTTGATTGATTGCGGAGAAGGCACCCAACGTCAAATTTTGACTTCCGGTCTCGGGTTTAAACGGTTAAACCGCATCCTGATCACACACAGCCATCTGGATCATATTCTCGGGCTGGCAGGGTTGCTTTCAACGCTCATGCGCTGGGAGACGATGGAAGAACTGGAGATTTACGCTGGACCCAATTCGCTGGAACGCATCCGTGATTTGTTGTTTGGAGTTGTTCTACGCGGCGGTAATCCGCCGATGCCCATTCATCTGCGCCCGCTGAATGGCGGGGTCTTTTTTGAGGCTGAAGATTTCTCTGTTTCCGCCTTTCCAGTGGTTCATCGTGGAGCGGATTCTTATGGCTATGTTTTTCAGGAAAAAGGTCGGCGACCTTTTTTACCTGAGAAAGCTGAAGAACTGGACATTCCGCCTGGACCCTGGCGGCGCGAACTGGCTGCCGGTCAGCCCGTGACTCTACCCGATGGGCGGTGGATTGATCCTCAATGGGTATTGGGCGGGTATCGGCCGGGAACAAAACTGGTGCATGTGGGCGATGCGGGTGAGGTGGATAGTCTGGTGGAAGTTTGCAGGGATGCAGACACGCTGGTTATTGAAGCCACTTACCTGGAACAGGAGGCAGAAATGGCGCGCCAGTTTTCGCATCTGACGGCGCGCCAGGCGGCTGAGCTGGCATTGCGCGCCAACGTGCGTCAATTGATCCTGACTCATATTTCTCGCCGTTATCGCGAAAAGGACGTGCTTGCTGAAGCGCAGACGATTTTCGAAAACGTTACAGTGGCGCGCGATTTCGATGTGTTTGTGGTTAAGCACGAGGAATAAATCGCTACATGTGCGGTTTTCAAGTGGCGGGAAAGTTTAAGTTTGATTTTATTTCATTCCAGGAAGGTATTGAAAAACGAACACGAACTGCCGTATGTGGGTTAAGAAGGGACATTTTTCGTTATGACTTTTTCAACACCTTATCCTTACCAGAATTGTAAAAGGCAATGTATAAATAAATGGAGCACGACGTCATAAATGCGCGTCGCCACATCGTTTTTCTGATAAATATATGATCTATCCGTGGCCCAATAATGATCTTTCTTGTTCTCGAGGATAATCCGCTGGACTTCCGCATGGTTCGGCAGCTTATTGAACGGTCGGGACTGGGTGAAATCCAAATCTTTCATTGTGAGCGCCTGTCCGAAGCCTTGAAAGCGTCTGATGAGCAATCTCCCCCGGATGTTATTTTGGCTGATCTCAATCTGCCGGACAGCAGTGGGTTGGAGACGGTTGAAAGAATGTGCGATCGTTTCCCACAGGCTGCGTTGATTGTGCTGAGTGGTCCCTCTGATGAAACTCTGGCTACGCTGGTGGTGCAGGCTGGGGCGCAGGACTATCTGGTCAAAGAACAGGTGAATCAAGAGTCGTTACGAAGTGCTATCCGTTATGCTCTTGAGCGGAAGCGAATTGAAAATGAATTGCGCCGCAGGGCAGCGCTGGAGCGCTTGGCGGCAGAGATTTCGACATATTTCATCAGCCCCACCCTTGAAGGGCTTGATGCCCAGATTGACCGTGCGCTTCAGAATATCGGCGGCTTTTTTGGTGTGGAACGCGTGGTTCTGCTTTTATTTTCAGCCGACGGTGTACAAGTTGAGCGGTCATATGAGTGGCGGGATAAGAATCTGCCAGCATGGGGGAATTCCATGACAGGGCGCTCCACGGAAAATGTGTCCTGGCTAATGACGCGTTTAAAGCACAACGAGCCAGTTTACGTGACGAATATAGGTGACCTGCCCGTTGAAGCCGGCGCTGAGCGGCAGATGTGGCATAGAGCGGGTATTCAGTCTTTGGTGCTGGTTCCTGTGCAATCAGGTAACGCGTTAATCGGCAATTTCGGTCTGGCGGATTCCCGGGTTGGGCTGTCCATTTCAGAAAACGAAATCCGGTTTTTGCGCCTGATCAGCAAAGTATTGGTTCATGCGATTGAGGCGCGTCGGGCAGCCGAGGCACAACGTGCCAGCGATTACGCGTATCGTACGCTGGTCGAACATTCCCTGCAGGAATTGCTCATTTTTCAGGATGGACGTGTTGTGTTCGCCAATCCGATAGTGAGTACAAATAGCGGCAATACTCTGGCAGAGTTGCTCGAGATGACCACTGAGGAGATTCTGGCAGAACAGCATCCAGAAGATCGCCCGCGAATCGCGGAGTTAATAAAAGACCTCTTAAGCGGCAAGACAAGTTCCCAACGCATAGAGTATCGGAGGTTTAACAAGGATGGCAGCATGAGCTGGATGGATGCATTGTACACACTCATCCAGTATCGCGGACGCCCAGCCATTCAAGTAGCGCAGCTGGGTATAACCGAGCGCAAGCTGGCGGAAGCCCGCCTGAAACATCGGCTTGAGATGGAAAGTTTGGTGACGGGTATCTCCACGCGCTTTATTGACTTAGCAGTTGAAGAAGTGGATCATGAAATTAAACAAGCTTTGCGAGTCATGGGGGAATTTGCAGACGTGGACCGTTGTTATATATATGTTTTGGGGCAGGATGAACCGCGTATTATCCACGAATATTGCTGGCAGGCTCCTGGTGTTTCCCAAAAATCGCTGGAGATAGCTGGCTTGTGGCTCACGAGTTTGCCGTGGCTTTACGAGCGGTTACAGCACAAAGAATTTGTTCATGTGTTCAGCCTTGATGATTTACCTGCGGAAGCGCGTGCCGAGAAAGCCTTTTGGGGCAGGCAGGATGTCTGTTCACTGTTGTTGGTGCCGCTGGTACGCAGCGGGCAACTGGCAGGATTTTTGGGGATGGATATGCTGCGTCATGAGCGGCGTTGGGTGGATGAAGACCTCACACTGTTGAAACTCATGTCGGATGTGCTGTCTAATGCACTTTCAGCCAAGTGGACTGAGGAAACGCTGCGCAAAAGCGAATCACAGTACCGTTTGCTAGCGGATTCTATTCAGGATGTCATTGGTTTGCATAAAATGGATGGGACAATCTTGTTTCTCAGTCCCTCAGCAGAGAAGGTGCTTGGCTGGAAACTGGCTGAGTATATTGGTCGTAATTTGTTTGATGAAGTTGCCCGGGACAATGATCCGCTTTTGGTGCAGGAAGCGCGGGATCGTCTCTCAAAGGGGCAGGATGCTGTTTTTGAGTGGCGCTATCAGGCAAATGGCAACTTTGTCTGGGTGGAGACCTTTGCTCATCCAATTTTAGAGAAGGGGAAAGAGCCTGAGCAGTGGGTGAGCACGTCACGCGAAATCACTGAGCGTCGGCAGGCGCGCCTGGCATTGCAAAATGCGCACGATCGTTTGAAGGCTTCCATGGACGGCTTGCAACAGTGCTACCGGGATTCGGAGATGTTGCTTGAAATGGGTGATCTTTTGCAATCATGCTTAACTGTGCAGGATGTTTGTGATGTGGTTAAAGTATTTTGCCAGCGTTTTTTTCCAAAATCGGATGGTGCACTTTACCTGCTTAGTTCTCAACTTGGAATGCTGGAGTGTGTGGTGAGCTGGGGGGAAGCTGTCCCAATAGAGACCAATTTTCCCCGCGAGGAATGCTGGGCAATGCGTCGTGGTCGTCCACAGACCTATCGCCAAACAGGAACTGCCCTGCCTTGTCGCCATGTCACGCGGCAGGCAGTGGATTATCTGTGCGCGCCGTTGATTTTGCAGGGAGAAGCCGCTGGTTTGTTACACCTGCGGTGCAACGGGTCTCTGGATGACCGCTTTCAGCAATTGGCGGCGATGATCGCTGGGCGCGTGGCGCTGGCAATGACCGGCATTATCCTGCGTGATACGTTGCGAACGCAGTCCATCCGTGACCCGCTCACAGGTTTGTTTAACCGTCGCTATCTGATGGAAACGATGACGCGCGAGTTCAGCCGGGCGAGTCGTCGCCAACACACTGTAGGCGTGATCATGATAGATATTGATCACTTCAAACAGTTCAATGATACTTATGGCCATGATGCTGGTGATGCTCTGTTGCAGGCGCTGAGCAATTTCCTTCTAAAGAATATTCGGGGTGAGGATTTGCCATGTCGGTATGGTGGGGAGGAATTTATTCTCATATTGCCCGAGGCGACGCGCGAAGATACCATCCGGCGCGCTGAAGAATTACGTAGGGGTATTTCAGGTCTGAAAGTGGTACACAAAGGAGTTACATTACAGGACGTCACGGTTTCAGTTGGGGTGGCGATTTATCCGGAGCATGGGGATACCATAGAGGTAGTGCTCAAATCGGTTGATCTGGCTCTGTATCGTGCCAAGCAGGAAGGACGTAATCGAATTGCTTTACCACCTGTGGCTTCGCTGATTGGTTGATGATATTCCAACAATTTGGTTATAATTGCTGTGAAAAATTAGCAACAGGAAATCAGGAATGGAGTCAATGAGCATTCTGGCACGCTGGCTGGTAATTGCTGGGTTGGGCTTGATCGCATTGGGTGGGCTTCTTTGGCTGGTCAGCCGGATTCCGGGATTGGAGAGCCTGCCGGGTACCATTCGTATCGAAGGAAAAGGGTTCACCTGTATTTTCCCCTTGCTGGCTTCCATCGTGTTAAGTTTGCTGTTGACCATTGCCTTAAATGTCATTGGACGCTTGATTAATAAGTGATCACTCTCGCCGCCAAATTGATGGGCAAGCCAAGAGAATGAAATGTCTTATCGCAGATTTATTTCAGAGCACGTTTACGATTTGCCCACCACTTGTATAATTCCATCACGACCAGCATAACGGCACTCACAGCCGCAAAAATCAGCCAGTATTGTAAAGGCAGCGGCTGAGTGCGTAACAGGGATTGCAGAAAAGGCATCTCTGTTGCCAGGATGTGGATGATAAAAGCCAGAAGCATCCCGATAATGAGCACCGGGTTGTTTCGGATTGGAACGCAAAATACTGAAACGTTTTCTGAACGGCAATTCATTACGTGATAAAACTGCATCAGAACCAGGAGAGTGAGTAATCCATTCCGTGCAGTTGTTTCTTCCCAGCTCGACTTTATCAAAAGGACCCAGGCGACAAAACAGACCAGCGCCATACTTATTCCTGTAAGAAGCACTTGTTCGATCATTTTGCGGTTGAACACACCTTCTGAGGGAGGACGGGGCGGCATTTTCATAATTTCTTTCTCCCCCGCCTCAAAAGCCAGGGCAACATCCTGAATGCCGTTCGTCACCAGATTCAGCCAGAGGATTTGAACAGCCAGCAACGGTATCGGCAAGCCGGCTAGAATGGATAAGCCAATCAAGATCAGCTCTGCAAGACCCGTTGAAGTAAGGAACAGGGTTACTTTTCGAACATTGGCATATGCGTGACGGCCTTCTTCGATTCCAGCAACAATGGATGCAAAATTATCATCGGTCACAATCAACAGGGCAGTGTCTTTGGCAACATCTGTTCCTGATCCCATGGCAATACCGATGTTTGCTTTTCGTAGAGCCGGAGCATCATTTACCCCGTCGCCGGTCACCGCAACAAAGTGTCCCAGGCTCATCAGTGCACTGACAATGTGAAGTTTCTGTTCCGGAGTTACACGAGCGAAAATATTGGCGTGCTTGACGCGCTCAAAAAATTCAGGGACGTGGACATCACCAATTTCTACCAATTCCTGTCCGGTCAATACCTGATCATATGTCTCGGCAATTCCCAACTCTCGTCCAATCGCAAAAGCCGTGGCAGGGTGATCGCCGGTGATCATCACCACTTGGATGCCAGCCATCCGGGCGGTTTCTACAGCAGAGCGTATTTCAGGACGCAATGGATCAATGAAACCTACCAGTGCTTGCAAGGTCATGCCAGAGAGCATGCTCTCGTCAAGTGTCGGGGCGGCATTATCTAATCCAATCTCTCGCATCGCAAACGCCAGTACTCGAAAGCCCTCTTCTGCCATTGCGATTGCTTGTTGATGGACGACTTCAGCATCAAGCGGCTGGTGCTTGCCAGCTATGTACATCTGATCACAGAAAGGAAGAATCGTTTCGACAGCGCCCTTGACAATCAACACGTATTTACCATCCTTTTGGTGCAAGGTAGCTGCGTAGCGTTTTTCTGATTCGAAAGGTATTGTAGCAGTCGTCCGGTATTGTTGGAGCACCTCTTTTGGCTTAAAGCCCAGTTTGTAGCCAAAGGATAATAGGGCTACATCCATTGCATCGCCATTGTACTGCCATGTCCCATTCACGTTTTCCAGTGTTGCTTCGTTACATAGTATGGCGCATTTACCCAGAGTTTCTAACCGTGCTTTTGTGTCATCCGTAAGGATTTGTCCATTTTTGGGTTTAATTTCGCCTTGATCGTTATAACCTTCTCCGCTGATTACAATTTGGTTCCCATCCGGGAGAGTGATTTCACGTACAGTTTGCTGGTTTACAGTCAGAGTGCCGGTTTTGTCGCTAGCGATTACAGTGCAACTGCCCAGACTTTCCACAGCGTTCAATTTACGAACAATGACATGCCGTTTTGCCATACGCCGCGCAGAAAGTGACAATGCCACTGTCATTGCCACTGGCAAGCCTTCAGGAATTGCTGAAACGGACATTGCAATGACCAGCAAAAGTACATCACTGAGGGCCATCCCACGTCCGAAAGATACGACCCCGAGGATTCCGGCAAATATGAGGACAATGATGCTGATTTGCTGTGAAAATTTTTCCATGCGTAGTACCAGCGGTGTTTTTCCCCCTTCTGCTTCAGCAACCGTTTGGGCGATTTTGCCGACCTCTGTATATTTACCAGTCGCAATAACCAACCCAACACCACGACCGGAAACAACCGTTGATCCGGCATATGCTATATTGTGCCGATCACTGACAGGCGTGTTGTGTTCTTGCAGGGTCGGCTCTTTGATAGCCGCGATCGATTCGCCTGTGAGCAACGATTCATCTATCGTTAAGTTAGTAGTTTGTATCAGGCGCAGGTCTGCGGGTACCTTATCACCTGATTCAAGAAGAACAACATCCCCTGGTACAAGCTCTTCAGCGTCTACATAATATTGTTGTTCCCCTCGCCGAACTCTTGCCTGAATTTTTAGCATCTGTTGCAAAGCGTGAGCGCTTTGTTCTGCTTGCCATTCCTGAACTGTGCCAATCGTTGCATTCAGAATAATGACCGCCAAAATAAACACTGCATCTTTTACGTCACCAGTCAACAAGGCAATAACGCTGGCTACCAGTAGAATATAAATCAATGGACTTTTGAATTGGTGAAGAATAATCTCTAGTAAAGTAGGGGGTTTGCGTTCCGGAAGCGTATTGCGCCCAAACTCTGCTAAGCGCTCTTTGACTTGTTGCAAGCTCAGACCGTTCAAATTCGTTTGCAACCTGATGAAAACTTTATCCTCTGGGATGGCATGCCAAGCAATTGGCTGGTTGGGCATTTCGATTAATTCTGCGATTTTCATATTTGCGCTTTACCTCGTAGATAAGTCTTAACAACCTATTTTATGTAATTATACAGAAGAATATCCAGGATTTACTTTTGTCAGTTACTGTTCCAGAACTGGTAAACTTAATTGACAACCGCCATATCTGGCGATCAGGAACCCTTGCTGTCTCCCAAATCTGGCGGTTTCAACGCATATCTACTAAATTTGGAACAATCATTGACTTTTGTGAATTCCTTTGCGTATGTATCCTCGCTATTTCTCAAAACTTGCAATGCTATAATAGAAATCATGTCGGATAAAATGCTTGAGCCTGAAGTTTTGCGCAAGGATAGAGTTGGTCGTTCTTTTACAGTCGTTAATTTTCTAATCATTTTATTAGGACTGTTGGCTGCCTTATTGGTTGTTCTATTTTGTTTAGCGTCAACCGGTTTGGTGTTTTCAGGTGATTCCAGCAGGTTGTTCCGGCTGGAGACTTCAGTGTCGGTGAGCGCTTTTACTCCAACACTTCGCCATACTTACACAGCCACATTACCCCCAACGGAAACGCTGACGCCTACCCTTACCCTAACGCCAACTCCCACTGAAATTGTGCCGGTTGAACCTGCCCCGACGGATATTACCCTGTTGTCTGAACAGGGACCCTGGCTACTGATCGGCGTATCTGATGGGCTATGGGTTTTGGCACCGGATGCGTCTTGGATGGCGCGACTCAGCGAGACGCCTTTGCTAGCACCATTGGACTTAAAGCGCGTTGCGTCACCTTTTGGCAGACACGTTGCTTATGTCACTGGTGCAGACCAGCCTATTTTAACCGTTGTTCGTCTTCCTGACAAAACAACTAGATTAAGATTGACATTGAGCGTTTCCGGCACAACGATTTCCAGCGCAAATCGTCGTGCTCTTGGCGGCGATGCCCTTGCCTGGTCACCGGATGGACGTAGTCTGGCTTTTATTGGTTTGCAGGAAGGCTCAAGAGCCAGTTTATATCTCTATTCGCTGGACACGGGCAGTGTGACTCGCCTGAGTTATGGTGAACGTTATGCTTTTCAACCGCACTGGTCACCGGACGGCGGGTTGATCCTTTATTTTGAATCAGAGACCATGGGAGAGGGTGATGCGCTGTCTGTAATGATGGTCTCGCCCGGCAGTGGTGAACGCCGAATGCTGTATGAGGTATTCGACAGCCGGACCGAGGTCATTGCAGGTTGGAGCCGCGCGGATCGTTTTCTGGTGTATAGCCGGAAGGCAGATTGTGAACTGGCTGACTTGCGGTTAATTCGAACCGAGAGCGGAGTGGCTGAGCCGTACAACGTTGGCTGCGTGAATGCCGTTGCCTTACAACCCGATCGTGGAACTATTCTATATGTATCCGATGCAAGCAAGGATCGACCGGGTGCTTTTCTGCTGCCTGCTGGTTTGGGAAACCCGCGCCCGTTACGCGGCGGCGCAGCAGATGATGTACAATGGAACCCTCTGGCAAACTTGTTTTTTGTCCATGACTCGAATGGTTGGGGACGCGCCTTTGCTCCAGATGGAGCAGTGGCTGAAATCCCCGTAGTGGTCAGGGGGTTGTTGCCCGAGGTTTCGGCGGTCAGTGGTTTATGGGCATGGGCGACGGAAGGGGATGATCTTCCAGGGTTATGGATCAGTGCGCCACAAACGCCTCCACGCAAAATTTTTGCCGCGCCGGCTTCATTGCCTCGCTGGGGAGCAGATGGACAAACTCTGTTTTTCTTCAATTACAATGATTTGTATGTGGCTTATGCTCCGAACTTTGAACCGAATCTACTTACCAGTTTTCCGCCTGGCGTAATACAGGCGGTTTGGGTAGGGCAATAATTTGCATAACCCAATCTGGGGTGCGATGTGAATTTTATGGAGTTTTAACATGGACAAAAAGAGATTTGTGTTTGTTTTGGTTTTATGGTTGGGAATGAGCGGCTGTCTGCCGCAAACTACTGCCGCCAGTCCGACTCCAGAGATAGCAGCTATACCCAAAATTGAACCAAGCGCCACTCCGTTGCCCGCACCAACCGTTACCCTACAACCACAGCTTATCCAGCCGAGCAATGTCAATCAAATACAGTTCTATCAGCAAATCATTCTTAACAGTCCCGGACGATTGGTTTGGTCACAGGATGGCCAGAGTCTTGGAGTGGTGACGTTAGATGGGTTGTGGTTGTTGAAAGCAGATGATTTATCCACGCAGGCGCGTGTTGAGGTGCAAACTCCCATTACCATCCTGGATTACTCTCCGACCGCGAATTTGATGGCTACCACCGCCGATCAGCAAAATTTGGAGTTGCGGCAGATCACCACCGGGCAGGCGATCCATGTTCTATCACCACAGGGTGGTTTCAGCGGCGCATCTTTTTCTCCAGATGGTCGGTTGCTGGTCACCAGTTCGGCGAGCGAGATGGTTGCCACGTTGTGGGACACTGCCAGTGGACAATCCATTAAAACCTTGGGCGGTTTTGAAACCAGCGCGCCGGTCTATGGGGTTGTATTTGGCGGAGCTGGCAACTGGCTGATCTGGACGGCGCGTGCGACGGTGCAGGTAATGGAGATTACCAGCGGCGCTTTGAGTCCAGAATTTCAGCACGAAGACTTTGTTGGTGCGGCAGTACTTAGTCCTGATGGAAAGATACTGGCTACGACTGCAGCAGGCACGCAGTATGGTGGCTTTATGCCGTTTCTGTTTCTTTGGAATGTAACCAGTGGTGAGCAACTGGGTATATTGCCTGCCGGTGACTCTGTGCCGACCGTGCTGGCTTTTTCACCAGATGGCAGCTTGCTGGCGGCACAGGATGGCAAGAAGATCATGCTATGGGATGTGACAGCTCGTCAACTGGCAGGCGGTTTGAGCGGTCATGAGGACATGATTACTTCGCTGGCATGGTCGCCGAATGGAACAACACTGGCTTCGTCATCTTTAGATGGATTGGTACGGTTGTGGCAGGTGCGGTAGTTTGTCATGCCTTATGCCAGTGGGTTTTACTACGCTGTTTCTGAAGCTTCAGATGCCCTGAGATTACCGGTCATCTTGCTGCACGGCGCTGGAAGCGACCATTTGTGTTGGCCGCCCGAGTTACGTCGTTTGCCGGGCTATCGTGTTCTGGCGTTGGATTTACCGGGGCATGGCCGCTCGAAGGGGATAACGTTCCACTCTGTTGAAAAGTACGCACTTTGGGTCGTGGAGTTTATGAATGTCGCTGGGGTTTATCGGGCTATTCTGGTAGGACATTCGCTGGGTGGGGCGGTTGCGTTGACCGCGGCGTTACGCTTTCCTGAACGGGTGGCGGCAATCGGCATGGTTTCCAGCGGCGCCCGTTTGCCAGTACCTCAACCATTACTGAGCGCCTTGAGCGACCCCAAGCAAATATCACGGGCATTGATGTTTCTTGAAGCCCATTTATTTGCTAAATCTGCCCGCCGTGAATTGATTGTAAAGATAATGAATGGTTTGCGGCAGGTGAAACCAGAGGTGTTGATAAGTGATTGGCAGGCTGCCGACAACTTTGATCTGAGTGATGAGTTGAACAGTATAGAACAGCCGGTTTGGGTGGCAACTGGAGCGGCGGACCGCATAACACCACCAACGCTGGCTTATTATCTCCAAAAACATTTACGCCACATCACTTTGCAGATCATCCCAAACGCTGGACATATGGCGTTACTGGAACAACCTGATGTTCTGGCGAAGAGTCTGCTGGCGTTTCTTAATGCTTTACCATTCAGGTTGGGTAATTTTCTTTAGAAGCAGGTATTTTACAGATGGGGTTCAAACTTTTCAATCAGTTTCTGACGCGTTTGTAAGCCAGTGGTAGTTTCGACCGGTTGTCCATTTTTGAATAGAATCACCGTTGGAACAGACATAACTTGGAACTGCATCGTCAGATTGGCACATTGGTCCACATTCACTTTTGCCAGACGAACACGATTGCCCCAAGTGTTGCCTAGTTCAGTTAGAAGCGGCTCCAGTCGTTTGCATGGAGTGCACCAATCAGCGCCAAATTCCAGCAAAACGGGCGCGTTGGAAAGCAAAACTTCCTGCTCAAAGTTGTTTTCGTCAATGTGAATGAATTGGCTCATGAAATTCTATTTTTTCTTTTGTTTCTTTTCTTTTTTGGCTTCTTTCAGTTCACGAGGTTTCCAGAGCTGTACTAGTTCACCCACTACCGAATCATTCAATTCGCTCCATTGTTTGATTGGCAATGCCAGATAAGCAATCGAGGCTGTTGGCAGTGACTCCACCCTCCGACAAAGGATTTGCAATAACCCTTCTAACCCCGGATTATGACCGATAATCATTACACGCTCGATCTCGTCCGGAAGGTCTTGTAAACCTTTCAGGTAAGTTTCTGGCTCTGCCAAATAAAAAGAATCAAGATAGGTCACTTCCCCCTGGAAATAAGTTTGTTCAATCAGAGCTTCTGCCGTTGACCGGGCACGTTTGGCACTGGAACACAGAATAATCTGTGGTACCAATTCTGCCTTGAAAAGCAACTTTCCCATTTCCGGGGCGTCTTTGGCTCCCCGCTTGTTCAAAGGACGCTCATGGTCCGGTAATGTCGAATCTTTCCAACTTGATTTAGCATGCCGCATGAGCAATAGCGTTTTCATATCGGCACCATCCTTCAGGTAATTTTGTGGATTGTTGATGTAAAGCTTAACAATAAAAAGTATATCATTATTTCAAGTTTGCGGTTTGGCTTAGTTTATTTTAATTCGTTCATTAACAAAAAATTAATCATTTGTTAAACTTTGTTATTTTTCGGAACAGGCAGGTTTTACAAAGTTCAAACTTTGCTTGTATTTTACTTGAAAGTTGTTATAGTGAAAGTGTGAAAGTCGAACGTACGCAACAACGGGTCTTTGTTGAAGAGGCGCTGACTACTCTTTTTCATCGTACGCCAGAACATTTCCTTGGTTTTTTGAACCGGGATGGGAATATCTTTTTGCGATTTTACTGGGATCGTGTGGGTCAGAACTTAAAATTGCCAAAGACCATCCCGTATGGGTTAGATTTTGAATTCCGTAAACCTGAACGGCGTGCTACAATAGCTCTGATCACATTACCTGAGCCCAAAGTGGATCGGGAGGCTTTTTTTGTGGCACTGATATATCGCCCCTATCGTGTGACGCCTTTTTTGTTGCTTTCTGATACCACGAAAATTATCGTATTGGAACGTCATGATGAGCTTGAGGATGGTCCGGGTACATTGCTGGTGGAGTGGACGCGGCGAATGGAGCGCGAAGTTCTCGGAAAGGGCCCGCTACCTGTTTTAGAACATTTCTACCGTGCGGTGATTCATCTGGTGTATGGCGAGTAGCCTCAATAGCAAAGTTTCTAAATCTTTTTATGTCCTTATCCGATAGTTGAATGACTGGTCGTTTGCTCTTATTGAAGCGCTTGATGGAGTTGGAAGCCGACGTAGCTTACCGCTGTGTAGCTTCGCCCGGCGAGGAAAGCTGGCGTTATATACCGGGTAGGGTGACAGTTTTGCTTTCCGCACCTCACGCCGCGGCGCACTGCCGCAATGGTCGGCTCAAAGAGGAAGATGAATATACTGCCGCACTGGCGCGTTTTGTGGGAGAGCAAACTGGCGCTCATGTGCTGTATGTCCGTCGCCAGCTTGACCATGACCCCAATTATGACCGCAGATCACCTTACAAGGAGCTTTTTGGGGAGATCATTCGTAATACTAGCGTTCGTTTTGTCTTGGATTTGCACGGCGCTTCTGACCAACATGATTTTGGTATTGAACTGGGTACAATACGCAGACAGAGTTGCAAAGATCAGCTTGAACTTATTTTGGCAGCACTTGCGGAGCAAGGCTTTACTCCTGATGGTCAAGGACTGGGACGGCTGGAGCTGGATGGACACTTTACTGGCGGCGGAGGAGTATATCAGGAGACAGTTACTCGCTACGTCTGGGAAACGCTGAAGATACCAGCAGCGCAAATGGAACTTAATTCGCGCTTGCGAGTTGTTTATCGCGCGCCCAAAAAGCCCGGTGGAATACCATATCGCGGTGATGCGCTATGGATTGAACGCACAGTGCTGGCATTGATGGGGGTAGTCCGCGCGCTTACCGGCTAGTAGCCAGCCAGGAAGTGTTGTTTCAACGCGTAAGTCATGTAATTTTTCCACAATGCAACCGTTTTATCATAATGATAATCGTGGGTGGAGAAAGTTTGAAAGATAACTCGTCCGCCTATGCATGTAGCAAGTGTGCCATGGTCAGATCGCGTGTCAGGGTGAGTCCCTGCCAGCAGAACAGCATCCCCGCCGGGACCAAGCGCCAGCAGGTCGCCGGCATCACCTTCCCAGTAGATCGTAGGTGTATAGAGCGGTTCTACGACAACGGGGTTGCTAAATATTTCATGTTGTGAGTCAAGCCAGTAGAGCGAGTAATCCAGCACATCGTAACCTGGCGCACGCTCCCAATCCCTATACAATTTCAGACCGCATTCGCTCATAAGCGGAGAAATACGCCCGTTGATGATGTCATCCAGGTACCATATCTCCGTCACTAAAGCCGCGCCGCGCTGCACCTGATTGTAGATCACATCCCAGAATTCGCCCCGCACACCACTGCGAGCTTCTGCTGCCACAACAATCAAATCCCATTGGGTAGGCGAGTTGAGCTGGCTCATGAAATTACCAACTGCATCGCCCACTTCTATCACTCGCCCGCCGGAGAATTTCATACCGGGCAAGGCGCGGTGAACGCGCGGTTCCAGCGCCGGGTAACCGCGCACATCCTCAAAGATCAGTACGTTCGCTGAACGTATCTTTTCTTCCACGTTAACCGTTGGCGGCTCGGTCGGCGGCTGTTCGGGGGGTGCAGTTGGCTGAGGAGCTTCTGTTGGCAGGGGAGTATAGGTTGGATAAGGGGTATAAGTGGGTGCTGCCTCTCCAGGTGAGGTGGAGCCCTCTTGGGCAGTCTTTGTCTCCTCCTGGACGGCAGCCAGGGTTGATTCAATCACCAGGGCGATGCGCGTTTCTTCAAACCCGGGTGACTGTTCCGCACTGCTATTGAACGTGATGGATGGTGTTGCGCATGCCAAGACCAGACTCAGAACGATGAATAAGGCAGCGAAGCGAAAAAAGACAGATAATTTGTGAAACATTTAAGCCTCCCCTATCTGGTGGTTTTTTCAAAGACGGGTGAAAAAACCTTGATATTAGAAGGATTATATACCAGATATCAATTTCGAAATAAAAAAGGCATTGAAAAAGTCATATTCGGCGTACATCTATACAAAAACGTACTATTGCCGCCAAATATGGAGGGTGATTTTTTGTTTTTCAAAATCCTCGAATAGATCTTCCATGTTATTTGTGTGCTGATGGAGAAGTATTCTGCCAGCATATCGCTTATAATTGGGCGCATGTCCAGGAAAGAATTCTTTGCCGGCGTGCGCGCTGAACTGCCGCTCTTGTTGGGTGTGGCACCGTTTGGAATGATCTATGGAATTTTGGCACTCAAAGCGGGTTTGCCGGTTTCTATGGCGCAAGCGATGTCTTCTGTGTTGTTTGCGGGTTCCGCACAGTTTATGGCGGTGCAATTGTTACAAAATGGTACTCCCTTGGCGATAGTGGCGTTGACCGCGTTTGTGGTCAATTTACGACATGCATTATACAGCGCTTCAATGGCGCCACATGTACGTCATTTATCACGCAGTTGGAAAATTTTGCTGGCTTACCTGCTCACTGATGAGGCGTATGCGGTGGCGATCGGTTATTATGATGAAGAAACACCTGGAGAGTATAAGCACTGGTACTATCTTGGTGCTGGATTCGCTCTTTGGGCTTGCTGGCAGCTCAGTACGGCAGCAGGCATCTTCCTGGGGGCGCAAGTGCCATCTTCTTGGTCTTTGGATTTTGCACTGGCATTAACGTTTATCGCCCTAGTGGTGCCGGCGTTAAAGGATAAAGCAACTGCCTCTGCAGCATTGCTGGCAGGTGCAATATCGGTATTTGCATTTGGATTACCTTACAAACTTGGTCTGCTGCTGGCAGCGTTAGTGGGGATCGGCGCTGGTATGTTGGGAGAGGCGGTATGGCGGCGCTCTGGTTGACAATTCTTATCGCCGGGTTACTAACATTCCTGACCCGGTTATCCTTTATCGCTTTATTTGGTCACTGGCAACTGCCGGATTGGCTCAGGCGGGCTTTGCGCTTTGTGCCGCCGGCGGTGCTTTCGGCGATTATTTTTCCAGAAGTACTGATGCGCGATGGCTCGCTGGCTGTGCAAGCGAATAACTTTCGTTTGGTGGCGGCACTGGTGGCAGCGTTGGTTGCATGGCGGACACGTAATGTGCTTCTGACGATTGGCAGTGGAATGGCAGTTTTGTATTTGTTGCAGTGGCTTCGGTGAGCGAGTGGTTTTTATAATAAAAGGATGAAAATCGCTGGTATCTTGTAAGATTTTGTTATATATTGTTAAATGAGTTCAGTCAGCAGCAAGTGTAAATCCGATTGAGTCAGTTGCTGGCCGTGAAAATCCAATTAACTTGTAAAAAGGAGAAAAATAAAAATGAAGCGCCTATTTTTTGCTGTTTTTCTGCTGGTTGTTGTGTTGATGCTGGTGTCTTGTGCTCCGGCAAAGCCCGCCAATCATCTAGAAGCGATCAAGCAGGCTGGTGTCATTAAAGTCGGTACATCGGCAGACTATCCCCCTTTCGAGTATGTTGAAAATGGTGAAAAGGTTGGTTTCGATATCGAGTTGATGACCGAAATTGCCAAGCGTATGGGTGTCAAATTGGAATGGGTGGACATGCCTTTTGATAGCCTGATCGCTGGTGTGCAACAGGGTAAGATAGATGCTTCGATTTCTGGTTTCAACTACAGCGAAGAGCGTGACAAAGTAGTAGACTTCACGATCTCCTATTACACACAAGAAGATGCCTTCACGGTGAGTGAAAGCTTCAGCGGTACATTCAATGTACCAGAGGACGCTGCTAATTACAAAGTGGGTGTGCAGACTGGGACAACTCAGGATGGCTGGTTGACTGATAATCTGGTTACTACCGGCAAGATGCCCGAAGCCAATCTTTTCCGCTATGATCGGGTGGATCAGGTGGCGCTGGATTTGAAGTCTGGACGCATTGATGTAATGATGTCCGATTATGATCCGGCGCGCTATCTAGTTAAATCGCTTGGTGGGTTGAAGGTCGTCTGGCATGGTGTCCTGACCAGTGGACCATTTAACATTGTCGTCCCTGATGGGGATCAAGAACTTAAGGCGGAGATGGACAAGATCATCAAGCAGCTTCAAGACGAGGGATTTATTGAGCAATTGATTGCCAAGTATATCGCCCAGTAGTAGAGAAGAACCCCAAAGATGGGAGGATGGCAGCCGCCATTCTCCCGCCAATTTTATGAGCACCTTTCATGTTGATTGAATTTTTCCGCTACATTGCAGCCGGCACAGCTACCACACTGGCAGTGACGTTGGTGGCTTTGCCGCTGGGTCTGGTGATTGGTTTGACTTTTGCTCTGGCGCATGTGTACGGCGGCAAGGTTTTGACACAGGTTATGCGCCTGTATAGTACACTGATGCGTGGGATGCCGCCGATTTTGCTCTTATTCATTTTATATTTCATTATTTCCGGCTCCATCAACCTTTCGCCGTTTTGGGCAGGTTCGATTGCCTTGGGAGTGGTTAGCAGCGCTTATCAGCTTGAAATTCTGCGCGGGGCTATTTTGTCTGTGGGTGGTGAACAGATGATGGCAGCGCGTGCCATTGGGATGTCGCGTTTGAAGGCGATCCGCTATATCATCCTGCCGCAGGCGTTACGGCTGGCAATACCGCCCTGGTCGAATGAGGCTTCCATTGTTCTTAAAGATTCTTCGCTGGTTTATGCGCTTGGGGTGGCAGAAATCTTGCGTCGGGCGCAGCAATTGAGTGCTACAACCCAACAGCCTTTTATGGCTTTTGGCACTGCAGCCTTGATTTATTTTATTTTGGTATTTACTGCCAACCGTCTGCTGGATTATGTGTCGCAACGTACCCGGATTCCTGCCAACCCGCTTGGGTAAACTATCCTTTACGAGGTGATCTGTGTCTCAACCTGTTCTAGTAGCCCAAAATCTGACCAAGACTTATGGTAAGAATGTAATTTTCAGGGACATTTCCCTATCTGTAAACGAGCGGGATACGATTGTGATCGTCGGTCCAAGTGGAACGGGCAAAAGTACACTGTTGCGCTGTTTGAATCTGCTGACTAAAGCCGATAGCGGGAAAATCTGGCTGGATGGAGTGGAGATTACCGACCCAACGCGTTGCAGTGAGGACGAATGCCGTCAGCGAATTGGAATGGTGTTTCAGAATTTTCTGCTTTTCAACCATTTGACGGCATTGGATAATGTGATGATCGGCTTGACCAAAGTCAAAAAGATGCCGAAAGAGCAGGCGCGCCGCAAAGCGATGGAAGAGCTGGAGAGGGTTGGGTTGATCGATCGGGCAGGGCATTATCCGGGACAGCTCTCTGGTGGGCAGCAGCAACGCGTGGCGATTGCTCGTGCGCTGGCAATGGAGCCGCGTGTCATGTTGTTTGATGAACCTACATCTGCCCTCGATCCAGAGTTGATCGGTGAAGTACTGGCGGTGATGAAGCAACTGGCACGTGAGGGGATGACTATGTTGGTTGTGACCCATGAGATGGGGTTTGCGCGTGAGGTTGCCAACCGTATGATTTTTATGGAAAAGGGTCAAATTTTGGAAGTAGGCACTCCCGACGATCTGTTTGAGCGGCCGAAATATGAGCGTACGCGGCAATTTCTCTGGAAGATTGCCGAGCTACATGGTCGCAAAGCAGCGGAGGAAAACGGATAATGACGGAGTGGCTCAACTTCTTCTACACTGCGCTGCCAGCATTTTTAAACGGCGCATTGATTACTCTGGAACTGACGGTGGTGGGAGTTCTGGCTGGTTTTGTGTTGGGATTGGCTTCGGCACTGGGACGAGTGTATGGCGGACACTGGCTGCGTTGGCTGGCGATCGGTTATATTGAGCTGTTCCGTGGCACGCCGCTGCTGGTGCAGTTATTTCTGGTTTATTACGGTTTACCTGGACTGGGGTTAACGCTTGATCGGATGCCTTCTGCGTTTATTGCACTGGCATTGAACAGCGGCGCTTATCAGGCAGAATATTTACGGGGTTCTATTCTGGCAATTGGCGAAGGTCAGATGATGGCTGGACGGGCGATTGGTTTAAGCCGCTGGCAAACCATTCGTTATATCATCTTGCCGCAGGCGTTACGGCTGGCAATTCCCGCCTGGTCAAATGAGCCTGTTTCGCTGCTCAAATCTACTGCGGTGGCTTTTTTGATCGCTGTTCCAGACTTGATGACCAAAGCCAAAGCCCTGGCGGTCCAGACCTATGATCCGATTGGCGCGTATGTTGCGGTAGCTGTGATCTATCTGGCAATGGTCTATGTGCTGGACGCGTTGTTGAAGCTGCTGGAGGAACGCACTCGTATTCCCGGTTACAGCGTGGAAGGAAAGAAGGCTTGAGTCCATCCGGCTATTTATCCAACACAGGTGTTCGGAGGTAGAGAAAATGATGGTCGAATGGTTTATTGGTTTAAGTCCTGTGATGCAGGCATTGATAGGCACATTATTTACCTGGTTTGTAACTGCTCTCGGAGCGGCAATGGTCTTTTTCTTTAAGTCCATCAACCGCCGAGTCTTGGACAGCATGTTGGGGTTCGCTGCCGGTGTCATGGTGGCAGCCAGTTTCTGGTCACTGCTCGCGCCAGCAATTGAGATGGCATCGGAAGGACCACTGCCTGCCTGGATACCGGCGGTGATTGGTTTTTTGCTTGGCGGTGTGTTCCTTTGGGGAATAGATAAGATTCTGCCCCACCTGCACATTGGCTATCCCACCGAAGAAGCCGAGGGTTTGAAAACGACTTGGCGTCGCAGTATCCTGTTGGTGCTGGCAATTACGCTGCATAACTTCCCGGAAGGTCTGGCGGTGGGGGTGGCGTTTGGAGCGCTGGCAGCCGACATTCCCTCTGCTTCACTGGCTGGCGCAGTGGCTCTGGCATTGGGCATTGGTATTCAAAACTTTCCGGAAGGAGCAGCGGTGTCGGTTCCTTTGCGCCGTGAAGGACTCAGCCGCTTGAAAAGTTTCTGGTTTGGGCAGCTTTCCGGAACGGTAGAGCCGATTGCTGGTGTGTTGGGGGCGGCGCTGGTTGTTTTTATGCGTCCAATCCTGCCTTATGCGCTGGCATTTGCTGCTGGTGCAATGATCTACGTAGTCGTTGAGGAATTAATCCCGGAAGCGCAGACACAAAAAGATACCCATGCTGCCACCTTTGGCGCCATGCTGGGGTTTGCCATCATGATGTTGTTGGATGTCGCGCTGGGCTAAGAGCCTTATTCAACAGTAACTTCAATTTGATCGCTGCCGGCGCTCATTGCCTGGGTGCCTGAGCCGGTGGTGCTTTTCAGGATAAGCATCTTAAGTGCTTTGGCATCATACGTGTTCAGGCTGGATGAGAAACTGCCCTGACCGTGTAACACGATATTTACCAGTCCTAAGGGGATACGCAAATCACTCTTGATGACGCCGCTAAGCGTGTCGCTGACGCGAATGCGCAAATGACGGGTTGAAAACGAATCGTCGGCAGGCATCAGACGTCCCCATGTACCCTCGTTCATTTTTTCTAAAAGATAGCTGGCTTCCTCAGCAGTGATTTTGCCATTTTCCAATTGTTCCAGGATTACCAGCCGCCGCTCCGCTGCCTGAAAGCGTGAATATCCTACCTGACGTTCGAGCAATGCGTAAGCACCGGCAGCGATCAGCCCAATAATGCCAGCCAGATACCAAACCCAGTTTGGATTGAAGTTATCCATAATCAAACCTGCCAGAAATGGACCAATAGCAAAGGGTACCAGCCAGCTAAATCCATATACTGCCATATAGCGCCCGCGCATGTCTTCTGGAGCGAGGCGGGCAACAATTGCCTGGCTCACCGGGCTGACCAACATTTCGCCAAGCGTGATGATAGCCATTGCCAGCAAAAAGAATCCATACCAGTCGACAAACCCATATATAGCAAACCCGACTGCGTATAGCAGAGCGCCAGCCGCCATAACCATCAGCGGGCGATACGGGGTGATGCTGCGTGTGATGGAAAACTGGAACAACACAACCATTGTGGCGTTGAGACTCAAAATGTAAGCAAAGTTCTTTTCAGCGACGCCGTGAACATCCCGTAAAAAGACTGCCAGGGTGGTGTTCATTTGCATATAGACCAGCCCCAGCAGGATGGAGGCTAGCAAAAACCAGAAGAAGGCGGTATCGCGCACTACTTGCAAGTAGCCGCGAAAAGTCTGTACCAAGCTTTCCTGGGCTGTTTTGATCTGCGCTATAGGACGGCTCTCTTTGAGAGCAAAACAGAGGACAATCGCGGTCAGGATGCTGGTAAAAGCATCGGCAATAAAAAGAAGCAGATAGGATTTTGAGGCGAGAAAACCGCCAATAATCGGTCCAATGGCAACCGCCAGATTCGCGACCACTCGCCAGATGCCAAAGCCCTGTGCACGTTGCTTGTCTGGCAAAATATCAGCGACCAGAGCCTGCTGGGCAGGCATGGCAACGTCCGAAAGCGTGCCGACCAGCAAAGTGATAATGATGAACAAGGGCAGGTTCTCAATCACCCCCATCAAGATGCTGGTTGTGGCGCTCATCACCAGCCCGAAAAGAATGATAGATTTACGCCCCCAGCGGTCGGTCAGTGCTCCGCCAATTGTGCTGCCAATGAAACTTGAAACCGCGAAAATACCAAAGACGGCGCCAACTTCAGTCATGCCAACGCCGAATTTGCGCGTGACATAGAGCGTGAAAAACGGAAATAATGTTGCTCCGCCAGTGCGGTCAATGAACGTGCCGAGCATCAGAATCCAGAACTGGCGCGGGTATTCCTCATACACAGCGCGGGCACGATGGAATGGAGTTTGCCATTTTGCTTTTAGGGGATTAATGATTTTATTGTTTGCCATGTTGTCAGTAGCCGATGTTGGCGGTCATGAAACAGGAACGGTACTTCAAACTTCCAGGGCACCTGCAGTTGGAAAGAATCGCCCAATCCTGTTGACTGTGGAGGAAGTTAATGCCTCTTGTATTTCTTGTTTTTTTTATCCCCTCGTTTTTGAGCAATGCCTGTCGTTTGGGTTTGTTCGCTAATTTCCTCTGGTTCCGGCAAAGGCTCGAGCAGCTCTTTTAGCATCAGATTGCGGTCGGGCAATGGCAAATCCAGATAGGTTAGCGGGCGTTTGACGGGTATTGAATCAAAATCAGGGATTAACTCACGACACAAAACGTCCAGTGTACGAGAAGTGGTTGCATTAAAATCAAGACTAAGTGCTGTGCTCAAATCTCTTAAAACAGAGGGTTTGATTCGTACTGCGTTTTTGGCTGAGCTTCTATCCTTTAAGATTTGTTTTAGTTGTGAACTTAGATTATCAGTATCGCCTTTTACTTCTATTAGCTCCAAGCCGCGCTGAGCGGCTTGGACACCAATTTCTTCTAAATTATTATCTATGCAAGAAAAAGCGAGCCCATTGTAAATCCAGATGTCACCCGGTTTTTCGCGCAGTAAAGCGGTGAATATTTGCAACCCTCGATCAAATTCTTTATTTTCGATGTGCCAATCAGCAATATCTTGCAGGAAATTAAAAACATTGTTCCCGTTATTAAAACGGAGATTATGCGCTAATCCCCTTTTCAAGAATTTGAGCGCCTCTTTAGGACTCCATGGTTCAACAGCTTCTGCAAGGTCCCAAAATATGTCTTCATACCATAGCATTGGGCTGGCAGTGGGGGAATTAGCGATCTTTCCCAACAGGGCAAATGATGTTGCAAGCAAATTTGTGTATTCTTTCTGATTGTCAGTTTGAGCTTCTTCAGCCATTACTCGTGTAAGTTCTGCAATAGCTGCTAACACAAAGTCACTTTCTTCGGTTATGACATTTCCATTTACCTGACCTAGTAAAGACATTTTGTAGAATTGTTTTATTGCGAGATCGGCTTGGAGTGTTTCTGCCACAATCAGGGAAGCTGTTTCGAGGTCAAGGCTTGAGGCAATCTTGCTGAAATCTTGGTTTTTAAAGAAAGCGTTTTTCAGTATTTCAATTAGGTCAGTTGAAACGCATTGATAACGTGATGCGGCTTGGATCCAGGGTATTGGCATGGGATTCTCCGTAAATATGATAATTCTATGGCAAACCAACCGCTGCGCGTACTTCTTTCATGGTTTGTTCAGCAATGATGCTGGCGCGGCGTCTGCCTTCCTGTAATATATTCCAGACGTAATCGGTGTTGGCAGCGTATTCAGCGCGTCGCTGGCGGAATGGTTCCAGATGAGTGTTCAGGTTTCTCGCCATCAGTTTCTTGCAATCCACACAACCGATACCAGCGCGGCGGCATTCTCTATCCACCATCTGCACTTCTTCCGCACTGGAAAAGACTTTATGGAATGAAAACACATTGCACACTTCCGGTCTGCCGGGGTCACTGCGGCGCTGGCGCTGTGGATCGGTCACCATAGTCATTACACGCTGTAGTGTTTCCTCGGGGGTGGCAGCAAGCTCAATCTGATTGTTCAAACTTTTGCTCATTTTTTGCTGTCCGTCTGTCCCGATCACCTTTGGCACTTCAGTAATTTTCATTTCTGGCTCGATCAATACATTGGTTTTATAGCGGTAGTTAAACGAACGCACTGTCTCGCGGGTAAATTCCAGGTGTGAAGCCTGATCCAATCCGACCGGTACTACATTGGCTTTATAAAGCGTGATGTCCGCTGCCATCAATACCGGATAACCAACCAGTCCGTAGTTAACGTTATGCGGCTGCATGCGCACCTTTTCCTTAAACGTGGGCAGGTCGGTCAATTTTCCCAGCGGTGTCACCATTGAAAGAATGGTATGCAGTTCGGTCACTTGAGGGACATGGGATTGGACAAACATGATAGTTTCTTCCGGGCGAATACCAGCAGCGAGCCAATCGAGCGCCATTTCATAGGTGTTCTGACGCAAATCCTCGGTGGTGTCCAGCGTGGTTAGGGCATGTAAGTCCACGATACAGTAGATACATTCATATTCGTCCTGAAGTGCTACGTAATTTTTGATAGCGCCCAGGTAGTTTCCCAAATGTTGACGCCCGGTAGGTCGGGCGCCGGAAAAGACGCGACCCTTTTTCATCTTCACTTAGTCCTTCCCTGCAAGTAAGCTTTGACCAAACGTACTCCTTCACCAGCTTCCATGTGACGACCGGTGGCTAATTTTGAATAAAGCAACGCACCATTGACCGTCAACTCGAACCTGCCACCGTCAGAGGGAATCAGGGTGATAGATTCAATTTCAGGTTCAAATTGTTTAAGCAATTCTGCTGCCAGACCGACAGCTCGATCTGTGTAGTGTCAGACTGCACAGTATACCAGCGATATATTCAACAGCATGAGACTCCTCCAGCACTAGACGGCAAGCACCGACCAGGATTTGCTTTTTCTGGATTATATCAGCACTTACTTTTTTGGTAAAATGCGCTTATGGCATTTCGATTGTTTCCGCAGGGTATGCCGCCGATCAAACGCATTTTTGACCTGGTGTTGACAGTCCCTGGATTGATTTTGATCTCTCCATTACTATTGATTGTTGCGCTGATGATCTGGCTGACAGAAGGGCGTCCCATTTTCTTTACTCAACAGCGCCCAGGATATAAAGGACAACTGTTCACTTTATATAAGTTTCGTACAATGCGGCAGGAAACAGACGAGGATGGCAATCTGCTACCTGATGCGCGGCGTATGACCAAATTGGGGCACTGGCTGCGATCAACCAGTATTGACGAGTTGCCGGAGTGCTTCAATGTGTTGCGCGGCGAGATGAGTCTGGTAGGTCCGCGTCCGCTGCTGGTGCAGTATCTGGATCGTTATACTCCGGAGCAAATGCGCCGCCATGACGTGTTACCAGGTATCACTGGGTGGGCGCAGGTCAACGGGCGCAATGCGCTTAGTTGGGAGGATAAATTCCGTCTGGATGTCTGGTACGTGGATCATTGGTCACTCTGGCTGGACGTTAAGATTCTGGCAATGACGCTTTGGAAAACGCTTCGACGCGAGGGGATTAACCAACCCGGTCAGGCGACTGCTGCAGAATTTATGGGTTCTGCGGACGATCCTCAGGCACAAGGTTCGGGCAATAAATAAGGTTGGGCGAGGAAAAGTGATGAAAGACTTTTGCCATCGCGTATTTGCCCAGCGCGCGCCATTTGGTAAGCCCGTGTAATCGGAATTACCTCAATGCCGATGAATTCATCTTTATCAGGTGAGAGTGGATCATGGCAGAGCTGACGTGCCAGAAATACATGCATCAACTCACTCGAATAGCCCGGCGCCATGAAAAACTCGCCCAGTTTGATCCAATCACAAGCGGCGAAGCCGGTCTCTTCACGGATTTCACGACGCGCGCCTTCCAATGGATCTTCTTTCTCTTCCAGAACTCCGGCGGGCAGTTCCAGTAAAAAATCACTTGCACCAAGACGGTATTGGCGAACAAAAAGAATGTTTCCACCGGCATCCAGCGGGACAATGGTGACGGCATTTTTATGGCTGACTAGGTCGTACATCGCAGTAGTGTTATTAGGCAGTTTCAATTTGACTTGCTCTACATCAAAAGCGCGACCATGAAAAACGGTTTGTCGTTGTAGTGGTTCAAATTCCATACTTGTTTTCCCTGTAAAAAATCTGGTCTGGAAAAGCTTCCAGACCAGTGCATTTTAGCCCAAAAAAGTCATCTCGCAGAGGGTGATCAGGGAATTTGCAATACCTGACCAACCTTTACATTACCGTCGCTCAACCCATTGACGGCAATGATCGAATCGGGATGGACATCGCCATAACGGCAAGCGATGGTGTAAATTGTGTCGCCTGCCTGGACGGTATACTTATCCGGATGAGGGCGCAACGCCCTCGGGCCCCAATTGCTTGACCACGTGCCGGTTTGCGGGATAACCAGCACAGTGCCGACAGCGGGTTTGGAGTTCATATTCAACCCGTTTGCGGCAAAAAAGCTGTTCAGGTCAAGGTTGTAACGGCGGGCAATGCAAATGGGCCATTCCCCGCGCTGAAGGGTATAGGTTGCTGGCCGGGTGATCACTGGAGTAGGAATAATCGCGTTTTCCTCTTTTTTTTCTGGTACAGCAGTTGGTTGTGCTTTGGGTACCGGGGTAATGGCTACGGTGGGGACTTTGGTGAGCGCCAGCGCAGTCTCTGTGGCTCTTTTCGCTTCTTCCAGTGCGTTGGCTGGTACGGTACCAACGGCAAAAGGCACTTCAGTTTGTTGGGCAGAACCTGGGGCGACGGATGCCGTCCGCGTGCAGGCGGCAAGTATTAGCATCAGGATCGCAGCAACAACCGGGATCAGGATATAAAACCGTCTGTTCATGTGCGTAACTCCTTCCAATTGCTCGCCGCCTTTTCTGCTCAAAGGCGAGTCTTAATCATAGTAGCATAAGCGTTCAAAGGCGTCAAGCGGACTTTGCTTTCAATTTCACTCCATTTTTTAGGGTTGCAAGAACCGTTCCCGCTTTAGTATTCCTTTCAGGCGATTGTTGTAAAAACTTCAGCACCTTTTGCAGCGGTCTTCAGAATAAATGTGCGCGCAATAATCCCCACCTGTTCAAAAGCGGTCACCATAGCCTCAGCAATCTCGCTGGGGTTATCCGAACAAAAAGCGATCAGTCCCGGGCCCGCGCCTGAAAGGGCAACCGCGTTCGCGCCGGCCCGCTGCGCGGCTTGAAAAGCTTCTATTGCGCCAGGGATTAATTTCAGTCGGTATGGCTGATGCAAACGGTCTTGCATTGCCTTTTCCAGCATAGACAGGTCGCCATTGCGCAACGCCTCAACCACCAGTGCGGTTCGGCCCAGATTGAAAATTGCATCGGCGAGAGGGATTTGTTTTGGAAGAACTGCGCGCGCTTCCCGTGTTGGCAGGTACACATCTGGCAGCACATACACTACCTGGAGCGGCGGTGTTGGGATGCAGTAGGTGTAAAAAGATTGCTGGTCTTGAATCACGATAACTAATCCGCCAAACAATGCCGCCGCAACATTGTCTGCATGTCCCTCGATTTCCATCGCCAGACGTAAAATCTCATTGTCATTCATATCTTTTTCCAGCAATGCCCTTGTACCCAGCAGCCCGGCAAGTACTGCAGAGGTGCTGGAGCCCAGTCCTGAACCGAGCGGAATGGCATTGTTACAGACCACATGCAACCCCAGTGGTTTGGGCATGCCTTGATTGCGGTAAAATTGCAGTATCGTACGCACCAGCAAATTACGCTCGTCTCTGACCAGTGCATCCTGTCCCTCGCCAGTGATCTCTATCTGGATACCTTTCCCCTGGAGTGAAAGTGTGGTCTCGTTCCA
This sequence comes from Anaerolineaceae bacterium, assembly GCA_034434695.1. Lineage (GTDB taxonomy): Bacteria > Chloroflexota > Anaerolineae > Anaerolineales > Anaerolineaceae > DYEC01. The sequence goes on along the minus strand of DAOTYY010000053.1, from coordinate 58,408 downwards.
TAGGTCTAATGCCAACGCCAGGCAATCAAATCCCGGTCCCAGATTGGCTGTTGTGGCGGGAATGCGCACGGTGACTTGTTTTGGCATCAGGCTTCTCCCAAGATGAGCGCTTCCAGAGCGGGAAGGTCAACCGGCAGCACTTTCGGTACCGGCATGTGGTGAACAATGATGTCAGGGTCTTTTAAACCGTGACCAGTGCAGATAACAACAACACGTTTGTTTTTTAGCTCAATTTGTCCCGTGCGCAGCTCATGTGCCAACCCGGCAACTCCGGCTGCGGAAGCAGGTTCTACCCAGATGCCATTGGCAGCCAGCCGCCGCTGGGCATTCAATATCTCACTATCCGTGACTGCAATAATGCGTCCCTGCGACTGTTCAGCAGCTTGTAATGCCTCTTCGCCGCGCGCTGGTCGGCCGATGCGGATCGCAGTGGCGATGGTTTCGGGGTTGCTGACCGGGTGACCCAGCACCAGTGGCGCAGCACCAGCAGCCTGAACGCCCAGAATGCGCGGCAGTCCACTTTGTTTTAACAGATGGTACTGGCGAAATCCCATCCAGTAGGAAGTAATGTTGCCAGCATTCCCTACCGGCAGACATAGCCAGTCTGGTGCACTGCCAAGTTCATCACAGATTTCAAAGGCAGCGGTTTTTTGTCCTTCCAGACGATAGGGGTTAAGTGAGTTGACAAGTGCAATGGGATGGCGCTGGCTAATCTGAACCACCATGCTTAAGGCATCGTCAAAGGAGCCTTCGATTTGAATTACCTGAGCGCCATAGGCAACTGCGCCAGCCAGCTTGCCGGCAGCTACTTTGCCCTGTGGAATGATGACAATTGCTCGCAAGCCGGCACGCGCAGCATAGGCAGCGGCGGAAGCGGCTGTGTTACCGGTCGAAGCGCAGATGACCGCTTTGGCATCCCGCCCAACTGCCTCGCTGATAGCGACGGTCATCCCGCGGTCTTTGAACGAACCGGTCGGATTCATGCCCTCGAACTTGACAAACAATTCAAACCCGCCGCCCAGTTCTTCCGCCAGCCGCGGCATCGGGATCAGCGGGGTGTTGCCTTCCAGCAGGGTAATGGGTTGCGTGTGTGGAGGAATATCCAGCAATGAGCCATAGCGGGAGAGAACGCCGTTGTAAGTCACAGATCACCTGATGATAAAGATTTTACGGGGAGATGTCCTCCCTTCGGCGTGATTATACCACCCGTTTTAATCACATTCGTTTTATGAATTGTAACTTGAAATGGTACGTTTATGTTGATGTGGCAAAATATAAGTTTTTGAGTGGGATGTTTACTACAGCGTGAGATACGATAGTACTTGCTTGGGGTAGTTTCTTTGCCTCATGCGTGGGTTTAAGAAACTCACCAGCTATGTATTGATGAACACCATTGTTCTGGTTATTAGTAGTAGTATTGCATGTGTGTCCAAACAGATTGCTCAGGCGTCCTCTGACAGAATTTCGTAATTCCAGGTGATTTCCGCCGTGCCGCGCACGGTGGCAGAGACAGAACAGTATTTCTCTTCGGAAAGCTGGATTGCTTGTTCAACTGACTTTTCGGTCAGCCCTTTACCCTTAAGAATATATTTGAGGTGAATTTTACGAAATGTCCAGGGCGGGTCGGCGTCTTGCTCGCCGCTGGCTTGAATTTCCAAACCGCTTAGCCCTATGCGTTTCTTCGAAAGGATCTCAACCACATCCACTGCCGTGCAGGTTGCCAGTGCTACTAACAGCAGTTCAGAGGGTTTCATGCCAACGCCGTCGTCTGGTGTAGAAAGCACAACCGAATGGTTGGTTGAGTCAATGCCGATAAATTTTTTCTCGCCAATCCAGCGTACTGTTGCTATTCCCATAGTGTCCTCATTTATAAATATCATGATGTAAAGGTTTTAGATGGCTTTGTTCAAAATTGCCATCAGATTTTTGATCAATCGTTCACGTTCTTCCTGTCTAAGGTTTTCCTGGGCGTTTAGTAAACAATCCGAAGCATACGCTTGCAGGAAGAACAGGTTAGCGCTCTGTATGGCAGAACGGATGGCAGTAAGCTGTTGAAAAATTTCCTGACAATCACGATCCTCGCTGATCATGGTTGCAACACCGCGCATCTGCCCTTCAATACGTCGCAAACGGCTAATTAACTGTTGTTTAACTTGCGGATTTTGAAGTTTCATCCAGCGCTCTTTCTAGTTGTAGGAGTTGGCTGGCACGCAGCCAGAGATGGGTTTATCCTCAGGTGAAACGACCACTTGAGCCGCAACTGCTGGAGAAGGTTGCTCCGGTAGTGGAGCTGCCAGCGGAAACAAATAAAGAGAGCCGTTTTTGTGTGTCGTTGCTGTGGCAGTTTGGGCATTCGGGTTTATGATTGGCTTCGGCAAACGAAACCATTTTTTCAAATTGTTTGCCACAAGTATTACATTTATATTCGTACAACGGCATATTTCAAAACTCCTCCGAAACGCGAATACTATACTGGAGTATAGTATAAATGACAACATTCGAGGTTGTCAATACCAGTGAGTTTGCTCCTCGTGATGTCATGACGCATGGATTATCCGATTGTGATTTTCCCTGCTGAATTGCGGGAAAATAAAGTTTCGACTTGGAAAAGCGGATTATTATTTTGGGAACCATTTTGCCAGTGATTGCGTCTATAGCATGTTCAATTCAAGAAAGGAGTGTTTTATGTTAAGAAAATCGTTTATTATTTTGGTTGGTCTCTTGATGGTTGCACTGCTGGCTGCCTGTGCGCCGCAGGTAGTTACTCCGAGCGATCAACCCATTCGGCAGATGTCTGTCTCTGGTCAGGGCGAGGTGTATCTGACACCAGATATTGCATATGTCAATATCGGTGTGCATAGCCAGGCAGCGAATGTGGCAGACGCATTGCGGCAGAACAATGCTCAATCGCAGGCGGTTGCTAGGGCGCTCAAGGAAATGGGTGTGGACGAGAAAGATATTCAAACTAGCGCGTTCAACGTCTTTCCACAGCAGATGTATGGTCCCAATGGCGAAATGACCGGTACCGAGTATGTTGTTGACAATGTGGTCTTTGTCACCGTGCGCGATCTCTCAAAACTGGGTGAATTGCTGGATGCAGTGGTGCGCTCTGGCGCCAATACCATTAACAGTGTAAGCTTTGATGTGACCGATAAGTCGGCGGCAATTTCGCAAGCGCGCAAACAGGCAATTGATAAAGCTAAAGCAACAGCACAAGAAATCGCCGATGCAGCCGGTATTAAGCTGGGCAACATCATCAGCCTGAACACCTATGTTCAGGAGCCAACGCCAGCTTATCTTGAAGGGAAGGGTGGTGCGATGATGCCTGCTGCGCCTGATGTACCGATGGCAGCCGGGCAACTGATCTTGCGGGTGAATGCTGATATTTCCTATGAGATCAAATAATTGATTGCCCGCAAAGCATAGCCTAACCTCCCGCAAAGATTTTTTGCGGGAGGTTTTTTATTATTAGAGAGATTTTCAATCCATGGGGGTTTCTTGGGATGTCAGTATTGAATGGCGCTGATCATGTCCAATTTGCGCAAGCGGTGTGTGGCAATGATGTGGCGCACAGTGCCGGTCAGCCCACGCATGACCAGGCTCTCGGTGCGGGCACCATCAGCAAAGTAGTCCACGCCTTTGAGGAGTTCGCCGCTGGTAACACCTGTTGCAGCGAAGAACACATCTTCTGAAGCAACTAGGTCGTCCATTGTTAAAACCTTGTCAAAATCATAACCTCTTTCACGACCAGCACGGTAATCCTGCTCGTGGCGGGCGTACAATTTTCCCTGAATCTCCCCTCCCATGCTGCGTAAAGCACAGGCAGCCAGCACACCTTCGGGGGTCCCGCCGATGCCCAGCAAGACGTCCACGCCCGATTCAGGGATGCAGGTCATCATGGCACCAGCTACGTCGCCGTCTGGAATCAGGCGAATGCGGGCGCCGCAGCGGCGCACCTCAGCGATTAACTCTTGATGGCGCGGACGGTCAAGAATAACCACCATCAAGTCTTTGACCTGCTCCCCTTTGGCGCGGGCGATGTTTCGCAGGTTTTCTTCGACTGGTGCGTTTATGTCAATCACCCCTCTGGCTTGTGGGCCCACAGCAATTTTATGCATATAGACAATCGGACCGGGATTGAACATGGTGCCACGCGGTGCCAGAGCAACAGTGGAGATGGAACCTGGCAAGCCATATGCCAGCGGACGCGTTCCATCAATCGGATCAATCGCAATATCCACATCTGGCGGCTCCCCTGTGCCAAGCTTTTCACCATTGTACAACATTGGCGCTTCATCTTTTTCCCCCTCGCCAATAACGACAATGCCATTCATTTGTATTGTGTTTAATACCAGTCTCATAGCATTGACTGCTGCCCGATCAGCAGCGACTTTGTCGCCACGCCCCATAAAACGCCCGGCTGCCAGTGCGGCGGCTTCAGTCACCCGCACCAGTTCCAGAGCTAAGTTTCTGGTAGGACGATTTTCAATTGTCATCACAGCCTCCCATATGCTCTTATAAAAGCCATAAAATCAAATAGTACCCGATGGCTGCTGCCCAAATCCAGGAATCAATGCGATCCATCATGCCGCCATGACCTGGAAGGATGTTACTGGAGTCTTTGCGTCCGAACTGGCGTTTGATGACACTTTCGCCCAGATCACCAATTGGTGAAATCATGGAGATGATCAGCCCGATGATGAGAGCTTTTGTCAAAGTGATTTCCGGGGCGCGCAGTTGCCATAGCGCAGCCAGCAAAAGTGCTCCCAATGTGCCAAATAAGATTCCACCGGCATACCCTTCCCAAGTCTTGTTAGGACTGGCGCGCGGAGAGAGCGGTTTTTTACCCAAGCGACGACCAAATACATACCCGCCAGTGTCGGTCAACCAAACGGTTGGCAACACCAGTAGCAACCACCACAGCCCATTGGGTAAATTACGCAGTGAGATGAGATAACTGCCCAGCCAGCCCAGATACAAAATGCCACCCAGAGTAACCCCAAAATCCGTTGCAGCATGTTGGCGTCCATTTTCATAACGCAGGATATGCAGGGTCATGGTCAACATGATCAGCACGACTAAAACAAGGTCACTATATTTGAAGCCCCATACGGCGCGGACAGCGGCAATGGCGATGACGCCGCCGATGACTGCAACCCTGGAGACAAAATAGCCGCCCTCATAAAACATGCGCCAGTACTCCCAGGCGGCAATTCCCAGTGCCAAGATGACCAGCATGGAGAAGGGTATCCCCCCAATGGCAGCAAGAAAGGCAAAAAGCGGAATGAGCGGAATGATAACCAGCAGCCGTTTAACCAGCATCTGCGCCATCCCCCGAGGCACAGGGACTCGGTGCGACCAATCCAAAACGGCGCTCACGCTGGCTGTAATCTACTAATGCTTGATAGAGTTCATCTTTGCCAAAATCTGGCCAGAAAGTAGGAGTGACATACCATTCGGCGTAAGCGGATTGCCAGATAAGGAAGTTGCTGATGCGCATTTCTCCAGAGGTACGGATGATTAGGTCAGGGTCTGGTACGCCGTGCGTGAAGAGATACTGGCTGACCAACTCGGCAGTGACCTGTTCTGGTTTGATCCCATCCTCTATCATATCGCGTATGGCGCAGACAATTTCATCCCGTCCGCCGTAGTTAAACGCTACGCAAAGCACAAGCCGCTGATTATTTCGAGTTAACGCAATGGCGTCCAGCACTTTTTGACGCAAGTCGGGTCTGAGCTGTTCTAGCCTGCCGATATGACGCAGTTGGACGCCTTCTTTATGCAGTTCTGCCAGCTCGCGGTCAATGACGTCCTCCAAAATCATCATCAGCCCGCTCACCTCTTCCTGTGGGCGTCCCCAGTTTTCGGTGGAAAAGGCATAAATTGTCAGATATTTAATCCCAAACTCGACACTGGCGGTGATAATGCGACGCAGGTTTTCCGTTCCGGCGCGATGACCAGCAAGACGGGGCAGCCCGCGAGCCTTTGCCCAGCGTCCATTGCCATCCATAATAATGGCGACATGTGTAGGAATTTTTGCCAGAGGTGGATAGATTTTAGATTCAGACATGTAAGTAACTGGAGTTATACCTCCATAATTTCTTTCTGTTTGCGTTCACCAATTTGGTCAATTTGCTTAATCATTTGATCAGTTAATTTTTGCAATTCTTCTTCGGCGTTTTTCAGTTCGTCTTCTGAGATTAGTTTCTCGTGCTCAAATTCTTTCAGGTCGCGCATCAAGTCGCGTCGCACATTGCGTACGGCAACTCGAGCATCTTCCAAGCGGTTATGAACAACCTTTGCCAGCTCCCGGCGACGTTCTTCGGTCAGAGGCGGTAGGTTCAGGCGGATGACTTTTCCATCATTGTTGGGTGTCAATCCTAAATCGGAAGCCAGAATGGCTTTCTCGATGTTCTTCATCGTGGAAGCATCAAAAGGGCGGATCAGCAATGTGCGTGGCTCGGGAACGCTGATGGTTGCCAGTTGCATTAGCGGGGTTGGTACACCATAGTATTCTACCTGTAAGCGTTCCACCAGCGCCGGCGAGGCGCGCCCGGTGCGAATGCCGGACAGGTCATTTTCCAGGTTTTGGATTGCACCCTTCATGCGAGTTTCAGCTTCTTTCAAAGTATCCTTGATCACACGAACCTCCTTTGCGAGCACAAAGTTGTCCTGACGGTTTGGTCAACGTTAGCGGTGAGGCTGGTCGTCTCATGTTGAGGACATAGCTGTTGATGATGTTCAGCGCCTTAAGCATACCTTAAATTTGCAAAATTTGCCACTTGACTTCTTGTAGATTCTTGGTAAAATATAAATAGAATATATGTTCTATATATGGAAAAATAGCATGTTCAAGTCACTGATTACCCAAACTCTTCCAGATTGGTTACGATTCTTCAAGGGCGAGGCTTTTGAAAATCCCAAGCTGCTATCGGCAGATAGGTCAGGTTCATCACATGGCGATTTGGAGTTTGCTTCATTGGAGGAATTCTTACAGCAAATCGAGGATATTCCATATGGAACGGCGCTACTTGGTGTTTGTGAGGATGGGCTGCCGGTACTTGCGGACTTAAGTGATCAGAATATTTCGCCAATCGTTATCCTTGGCGATAAGGGTTGCGGCAAGTCCAGCTTGATGCTGGAGCTTCTGGTGTCTGCATTACACTGGTCGCCCGAACCAACAATCCAATTCCTAGTTATCTCCGATCAGCCTGAGCTATTTGAGCGATACTGCAAAGAGTATACATCCAGTTGTCTAGGACTTTTTAAGCCTTTTGACCTGCAGGTAGAAGAGGCTTTGTTTATTTTAACAGAAAGGATTGAAGAAGCCGGGCTTTCCCCCAAGGCGACTGTGCTTGTTTTTGTGGATAATTTATCAATGGTGCGCACAGCAAGTTCTGATTTTCGCAATCGCCTAGAGCAAATTTTGCGTGAGGGCGCAACAGCGAACATCTGGTTAATCGCTGAGCTTTCGACTGATGATGCATTGAAGATGGGGCGCTGGCTGCGTTATTTTCGTACTCGCGTGTTAGGGACTATGTCGCTGCAGGCTGTCAGGCGTTTGGGGTTGCATCCTGGCCTGGATATCCAAAACCTATTGTCGAGTCGCCAATTTGCTGTGTTTACTCAAGAACAGTGGTTGAAGTTTCGCACATTAACCTTGAAATGATAGAGGAGGTATTTATGCGCGTTGGTATGCTCTGGTTTGATAATGATCCTAAAACTGATCTTTCGACCAAGATTCATCAGGCGGCAGTTTATTATCAAAAGAAATACGGCTGTAAGCCAGACATTTGTTTTGTTCATCCCAGTATGTTGAAAACCGAATCCATCAGTGCTCCTCGTGGAATTGAAATACGTCCCAATCGGGTGGTTTTGCCCCACCATCTCTGGCTTGGGATTCGGGAGGCTAATGCAACGCCAACAGTGTAAAAGTGTCAGATTGGGTTCTTTGGATGAAACGCTAGAAGATGCCTTAGGTTGACAAGGTATCTTCTTTTTCTTGAGGAGGGATAATCTCTGCATCTTCCTCGCCGGTTAGGATGCGCGCGGTATGACGGATAATGTTGAGGATTCGGTCAAACATTCGTTCGGAATATTCTTCGGCGAAGTGTTGGGCGGCTTCATCGGGGCTGACATCCGCCTTGTACTCTTCGCACAGATACCAGAGATGTTCAATAATCCAGAGATATAAATCCCCTTCGGTGCGGTTGGGAAAGTGCTCAAGGATATTTTGTTCTCGAATTACCCGAACAAGAGGCACATAAACTTCATCATACCAGCTTGTGACAGCTTCTTCCCATTTTATCGGTCGCTGATATTTTTCTCGCATAAACCAACGATGGGTCTCAATATGTTCGAGCAGACGGCTGTATCCAGGTACTGTCAGTTCAATTTGCGCTTCGGGACGCAGGTTCACAAGACCCGTTTTGAGGAGAAATTCTGCCTGTTCTTTTTTGCGAATTAGATCGTCATGGTCAAAATCCGCATCTAGCTGTACGGGAATTTGAATTTCGGTTACATAAGCATCAATGAAAACCTGCCCACGCTGGCGCGCCACAGAAACGCGGTGATTACCATCTTTGACAAAGTAGACCTCACCCACTTTATATACCTCGATGGGTGGCAGAACAATATCCTGTAAATGAGCCTTGTCTATATTGACCCAGCGCCCTTTGGTGTGAGTCTGTCGTGGTAGGAAAGCGCGATCAAAATCCTGGTAGCGTCCGACGCTGCCAACAATTTTATCCAGTGGAATTTGCCGCAGTCCAATGTCGTATTGCCCAAGCAATGGCAGATATTTTCGCACTTCGTCAAACGGCAATAGTTCGTTGTTATTTTGTGTTAACCAGCTAAACACGCTACGCCAAAAGCCCTTTCGTAATGCAGCCTGATAATCTGCACTGGCGATGTGCTCTAAAAAGCCGGAGCGGTCCCAATCGGCGGTCATGAGTTGGCTCCCTTGTTTGTAATGAAAGGACGAGAGGTGGGCGGGTCAAATTCAATCTGACGATATCCGTAGGCATTGATTACCTGACAACGTCCAACCGGTGTTTGAGTGATGGTGTCATGGCGGTAGACATGGATATGACCGTGCAGATGATAAGTTGGCTGAAAGACCTGGATCAACCAGCGAAATGCCTTAATGCCCTGATGAGGGAGGTCATCCAAATCGTGGATTTTCCAGGGTGGGGCATGAGTTACGAAAATGTCCAGGTAACGGCCATGGCGTATTTTGTTATAAAACAATCCTGGCACAAGTGAAAAGACTAGAGACCACATTTGGCTTTGTGAATACTGACACGGTCCATAGTTGTATCGTAGGCTACCTTCAATGCCAGCCATCAGTAAGCCACTGCGATCCCGGACACAGCGGCGATGCAAGTCCAACCCGCCCCAAGGGTGTGTACGCGAGCTATGTTCGCTGTATTCCATCTTCACGGCATGATTACCACGCACATAGTACAAAGGCACATTTAACATGCTAACGATGTATTCCAGGTAGTAATAAGGCAAATCACCGCAACTGATCACCAGGTCAACGTTCTTAAAGCGTTCCCTGATCTGGGCGGAATAAATGATACCTACCTCAACATCACTGATGGTCAGAATGTTCATGCAGTTCAAGGGAAGCAAGGGAAGATTGGGGACGTTGCCCAAATGCAACGACCATTGCCACTGCGTATGTTTTGGAGTGACTGATGCTGACTGACCAGATGGTTAGTCCCAGTGCATCGGCGAGTTGTCGCGCTGCACCATGAAGATAGAGTTGGGGTTCGCCATTCGCTCCGCGGCGAATTTCAATATCCTGCCAACGCACATGCCCAATGCCGCTGCCCAGTGCTTTTGATACGGCTTCCTTAGCGGCGAAACGTCCTGCCAGGCTAGCGTTTGAGTCGCCGGCAATCTCTAATTCTAACGGGGTATAGACGCGTTTCAAAAAACGCTGACGGATGGCAGGATTTACCTTCGCCAGGCGGTCAATTTCAATGATATCCACACCACTACGCAGGATGTTCATCCCCCTTAAAGATACCACATCTTGGATAGGTATGGTTAAGTGGTCAGCCAGCGACGTTTAGCGTACCGGCAGTGGCAATGATCAACCTTTCGGGGTCAAGATAACGACGGGCAACTTCGAGGATCATTTCTGGGGTGACTTCGGCAACCATTTGCGGATAGCGGCGGAGATAATCCAGACCCAGCCCAAAACGTTCCAAGTTGAGTAGCGCGCCAGCAACACCGGCATTTGACTCCAGCGAGAGCGGCAAGCGACCGATAAAATTCGATTGGCTGTCTTCCAGCTCTTCCTGACTGACGGGTTCCGTGGTGAAGCGACGAATTTCCTTGATGATCAATTCAATAGCGCGCTCAAGATTAACCGGATTAACTCCAGCGGCTACTTCCCAAGAGCCACCAACGATCCAAGCGTTCAGACTGGTGCTGGCGTAATATGCCAGTCCCTCTTGTTCGCGTACGACGTTGCCGATTCGTCCCATCATACCAAACTGACCAAGGATGTTGTTTCCCAGCGAAGCTGGCAGGTAATCTGCTGAGTTGCGGCAGGGGCCTATACTTCCCATGACCAGGTCGCACTGGCTCTTTCCGGGGATATGCACATGATGGCGCAACATCTTTTCTGGCGGCTGGATGGTGGGAAGGTCGGGTAGTGCCATCTGGTTAGGGTTTTGCCAGTCTCCAAGTTTCTCCTCTACCTGGGCGATTGCCGCTTGTGGCTCAATACCACCAACGATAACAATCACCATGTTGCGTGGGCCATAATGTTGTTGATGAAATGACAGCAGGTCTTCCCGGGTAATTGCCTGGATGGTTTCGGGATACCCCTCCTCTGAACGCCCGTAGGGGTGTCCGGGAAAGAGGTTGCTGTCGAATGTCAGAGATGCCATGTCTGAGGTATCCTGAGCACGTATAGCGAGTGCTGCGAGATGCTGGGCGCGCAGACGTTCCACATATTCGAGTGGGAAAATTGGCTCTCTGATACATTCTGCCAGTAATTCCAATAGCAGAGGTAAATCTTCCACAAGCGCACGTCCACCAAAGCTGGTGTTGTGAACACTGGCGCCGAAACCCAGACTGGCGCCAACCGATTCCAGTGCGTCAAAAATCTCCTGAAAGCTGCGCTTCCAGGTGCCGCGCATCAGTGCCGAGGCAGTGAAATGTGCCAGACCAGCCTTTTCATCGCTATCATACATGCTGCCGCTGGCAAGATAACCGTTCAACACCACAGAAGGACTATCGAAATTTACCCGTGTCAGCACAGTGATCCCGTTGGGCAATACAACGCGAGTAATGTCTTCTGGACCGGGAAGAGATTTGAGGTGGGCATAGTCGAAAAGGCTCATTAGTTGCCTCCTAACATGTTTGTTGGATGGTAGATGCCCACGACACGCCGGGGGGGTTGGAGATACGTCTGGGCAATTCGCTGAATATCGGTTGGCGTGACTTTTTCCAGTTCCTGGACATAATGGATAAACCAGTCATAGCTGGCAAAAATTTCAGCATAACCAAGCCAAAAAGCCTGATTGGTGATGTTTTCGCTGCCGTAAGCAAACAGGGCGCGTGCCTGTTTTATGGCGCGCTGGATTTCCGCTTCTGGTACAGCTTCCTGCTGTAGGCGCTGAATTTCACGATCGAGCACCGAGAGGGCTGCCTCCGCGGTCTGACGCGGGTGGATAGTGATGGTGATTGGGTAAAGAAAGGGGTCTACAGTAGCTTGCAATCCGCCATATACGCTGACCGCCAGCTCGGTTTCCACTAAGGCGCGGTACAGACGGCTGGTCTTATTCGATATGCCTCCGCCGCCAAACATATTAAGACTGGCTGGACCACTGAGAATGCTATCCAAGACGGTGAAAGCAAAAAAATCGGAGTGGTTGGCTGCCGGCGCACGATACACTACGCGCAGGTAAGTGGTTTCTCCTGGTCCGCTGATTTCAACATGCCGTTCCTTTGAAAGCGGCGGCTCGCTTTCAATGTGCACTTCAGGAAGCGAGGATGGCTTCAGATCACCATAGATTTCGCGTAGCTGTGCCAGCATCTCTTTGGTTTGAAAATCTCCTGCAACCGTGACGATGGCATTATTGGGGGCGTAATAGGTGCGATAATGCTGATATAAATCGTCACGCTGGATACGGAGAAGGTCTTCCTTCAAACCAATCACCTCATAACGGTATGGGTGTTTTTCGAAGGCAGCCATCTGCATAGCTTCATCCAGGCGGAAAAGCGGCTCATTTTCGCTTCCTTCACGCTCAGAAATGATAACGGTGCGCTCCGATTCCACTTCTTGCGGGTCGAACAAACTATTCACCATGCGGTCTGCTTCGAGCTGCATTGCCAGTTCAATTTTATCGGCAGGCATGGTTTCAAAATAGGCTGTCCAGTCCAGATATGTGAAGGCGTTCCACATTCCGCCGTCACGCGAGATAGCGCGATCCAGAAAGCCAGCAGGAAATTTTGGTGTTCCCTTGAACTGCATATGTTCGACCCAATGGGAAAGACCGGTTTTGCCGGGCGTTTCATAGCGCGAACCGATGCGGTACCAGACCCAATGGCTGATTAAGGGCGCGGTATGGATTTCTTGTAGGTGGATTACCAATCCATTTTCAAGTTCTACTTTGGTTACATTTGACATATTACCTCTATTTACCACTCAGATCTACAGATCGAATAGAGCTTTCATTTACCTGAAAAGATGAATTTGCAGAGTCCGCTCTGCGAGGTGCCGCAAAACACTTCTGCCCAGGAGTCGGGTATTTTGTCTGTCATCTGATAGTAGGGTGCAATGGTTTCCTGAAGCCCTACAAACGGCTCGTGCAGTTCAGTCTGATTCAGCGGAATATCTACTGCCACATTCAGATTCACCGGGATGGATTGATCCACCGGCACAACCAGACTGAGATGAACCGGCAATTGGGTGCCAGCAGGCAGAACGATGTCGGTGGGCGCACTGAAGATGCTTAACCCTCCGGTGGCTAGGCTGACTCTGGCACCGCGGATGATTGTCTCACTGGTCAGCACGACAACCGTATCGGTTTCCACAGGCAGATCAAACCGGGCAGGCACAGTTGTGCTGACTGGAATAATGGTTTTGATGCTGGCGCGATCCATCAACGCAAAGTTGTGATAGAGTTTGCCAATCAGCTCATCGCGCAAGGTTTTTTTCAAGTTAAACAATTGACCGCCCAGCAGAATCACGACAAGGATCAAAATCAGGTTTACTCCCAGTGAGATCAAACTGGCGACAGTCCAGAAGGAGGGTCCGACCAGTTTGACGATCGTTGACAGTCTTGCGGCGGTTGCTTTTGCCGCTACAGGCTCGTGATTTGAGTTACTCATTTCCATCTCCCAGCTCAACAGGTGCGATATGATGAATATAGCACAGAGTACAAAAATTGAAAAATCGAAGCGGTATAATTTCATGAGAAAGTCCTATTAGAAACTTTCGATTCCTCTCTTGTTTACAAAACCATTCAGGAGGTGTTGTATGTTCCATCTCTTGCACAGGCGTCATTTAGTCGTTGGTCTTGTCATCTTTTTATTGGCTGGACTGATGCTGGCATGCCGGTTACAGGGGAGTGTGCCCTCGCGATCGTCATCACTGATTCAAATTCCGGTCACGGTGCAGGTTTATCAGACGGTTGCAGGACCAAAGATGATCCTGGAACGGTTGCGTGTTGATTTTTTGGGAGCAGATGGGCACAAGGTGATTGGCAGTGGCTGCCCGGGCTCTGCTGGGAAGGGCATCATCGAAGATTATCATCTGGTAGTGCATGGGGTGAATCCAGATAAGAAAGTTCTGCGTGTGCTGGTGGCAGGTGATAATTCAACATTGACGTGGGAGTTGCCCTGTAATGGAAATTGGGAACTTTTGGCGCGGGATGTGGGCGCAGGAAAATGGGATGTTTTCATTGCACCGTCATTGCCGACCCGTGTGTACGTAGTTTTGTTTTTCTATGAGGACAATACGATGGCGATGGGTGTTGCCCGCGCAGAATAGGTCGTGAATTGTTTAACAACAAATTCAGTGTTGGGTCAGATATAATAAATACTGGTGTTGGTATTGAAAGGATCATCTTGGGCAAAAGGAGGAGGTCGCCTTGGAAAACCCTGTTCTGTCGGCATACACTGTCTTGATTATCGGGGCTGGTCCAGCGGGTTTATTTGCCGCACGTGAACTTGCTGACAGGGGGATTCGGGTTGTTGTGCTTAATCGAGATATCAAACCGGGCGGGCTGGCAGAGTATGGAATTTTCCCTGATAAGTATAAAATGAAGGATGGGCTGCGTTGTCAGTTCAAGCAAATTTTAGCCAGTGATCTGGTGCAATATTATGGCAATGTGCAGGTCAACCAGAAAGGTGATGTGAAGCTGGAGCAACTGCGCGAAATGGGTTTTAACGCCATCCTGATTGCCGCCGGTGCGCAGGGAACTAAACGGCTGGGTATTCCGGGAGAGGACTTGTGTGGGGTATATCACGCCAAAGACCTGGTTTATCATTACAATCATCTTCCTCCCTTTAGTCAGATGCACTTTGAAATCGGTCAGCGGATTGGCGTCATCGGTGTTGGCAATGTGATGGCGGATATTGTTCATTATCTGATCGGATATTTGCACGCCCAAGAGGTCATTGCAATTGCCCGTCGTGGTCCCGGCGAAATCAAGTTTGACCGCAAAGAAATTGAGCCCATTGCTGCCAATGTAGATGTTCAGATTTTGGATGAGGAGATTGAACGCGCGGCGCCACTAATGGAGGCGATTGGGCAAGACCCTCAGAAGACAAAAGCCTTTCTTCATGTTGCAATTGAAAAAGCACAGCCTTGTTGTTCAAACACTCATTTTATGCTTCGCTTTCTTCTTTCGCCCGTCCGTATTCTGGGGGACGAAAACGGACGGGTCTGCGGGGTCGAGCTGGAACAGAATACACTGGTAAAAGTCGATGGAGAGGTCAAAGCCCGCGGGACGGGACGCAAGATAACAATTGATCTGGACACGGTTATTTTTGCAATTGGCGATGCGGTTGACCCACAGTTAGGATTGCCAGTGTCGGGCGGGGAGTTGGCTAAAAATCCCAATCCTCGCTTTCCTGTGGAGGGCGTAAGTTACGAGTTATATGATCCCGAGTCAAATGAGCCATTGGAAGGACTCTTTGTAGCTGGTTGGGCGCGCCAGGCAAGCACTGGACTGGTTGGCATCACGCGCCGCGATGGAAGCAACGCCGCACGAGCCATCTTGCAATATTTGCAAAATGTTCAGCCGTCCGGTAATCTGCCGTTGGAAAATATGCGGCAGGTTTTGGATGGGCTTCAGAAACCTGTGGTCACCAAAGGTGACTTGGAAATCTTGGAGCAGGTGGAACGGAAGCGCGCTGAAGAGCTGGGTCTGATGGAATTTAAATTTGACACAAATGAGGAAATGCTGGCAGCAATTGGCAAAGCCTGAACTTTTTAATGCCGTTTTCGCTTTTTCCCTGTCTTGGGTTGGGCGTAAGGGAGAAGTAATAGAAAACCAATGGCGATGAATGCTTCGCCAATCATTACCCCGCGTGCCTGCCATCCGCCAAAGTAAGGTACGCCGGGCAGTGGATGACTGCCAAACCCAAAGACATCTGCCATTCCTGAAAAAACCGCTACCACATAACCTGTGGTGACAAAGCGCAAACCGAAATCTGCCGCAATGCTTGGCTGTTCATTTCTCCAGAGCGCCATCAGGCTGATGTAGCCGCCGATGCAAATCATTGCCAATCCGACCAGCAAAACAGCAATTTGAACAAACCCGATTACTGGGCTGCGATCCCAGCCAAAGATACTCGGGCGGGCGCCGATTACGAATACGATGAATCCAACGAAAGTTACTCCTAACCCGAAACGCACTCTGCGGCGCGGATAGGGACGCATTGGAATGGTAGCGCTGCTAGATGCTGATGAGATGGGGGAAGAAGATGATAGATCACTCATGATTCTGGCAAGACTTTTTCCAGGATGCGCTGCCAGTTTCCTCCCAGTATAGCAGCAATATCTTCGAACTGGTAGCCCTTTTCAGCGAGAACACCGCTTAGTTTTTGTAAGTCGGCGATGGTTTCCATTTCCAGCGGAATAGCTGGCCAGCCGAAGCCGCCATCGAAGTCCGTGCCGATGCCAACATGGCGGGCATTGCCAGCAATCTGGCAGATGTGATCAATATGAGCAGCCAGGTCTTTCAGAGTAACCAGATGTCTGCCGTCTTGTTCTGCCCAGCCTGGACGAAGAAAACGGTTATAGGGCAATACGCCGATCACGCCGTCACGCTCTATCAATCGGCGGATTGCCAAGTCGGAAAGGTGACGTTCCCCTTTGCGATCAGTGATGTGGTATTCTCCGCCATTGTATCTGATCAGGGCGCGGGCATTGCTATGAGAGGCGATGACCACGCCTTCATAAATGTCGAGCGCCTGCAAGGTGG
Source organism: Anaerolineaceae bacterium (assembly GCA_034434695.1). Classification (GTDB taxonomy): domain Bacteria; phylum Chloroflexota; class Anaerolineae; order Anaerolineales; family Anaerolineaceae; genus DYEC01. The sequence goes on along the minus strand of DAOTYY010000053.1, from coordinate 41,951 downwards.
AAATTTCGTTCATGTGGGTTACATCAAGGGCAAATCCGAGTGTTGCCATTGTTTCCAGCAGTTCATATCCTTCTTTCGTGAATCGCTCACCTTCCATTGAGCCGCCGCAAAAACGCCCGCCTGCCCAGACTGGTCCGACAATGCGCACCCCGGCTTCCCAATATTCCTCCATCTCACGCGGATGGCGGATGCCTTCAGCGCTTTCCATGAGCATGACCAGCCCTGTTGGGCAGGTGGTTGTGTTACCCATTTCGCTGTTCTGTTTTTGTTCCCAGCAACTGAGCACAGTTTGCAAGTTCAGTCGGTTCGAAACAAGCTGAAATTTTTGAGGGTTTTCCTCGCACAATTTCTGGTAGTAATCTATTTCCTTCCAGTAAAGCTTATGTGCTTGCTCTGGGGTGCGATAGCTGATGACATCCCACTCACCTTCTTTGTATCTTTCGGGTGTAATGAAGAGAGTTGCAAAAATGATGGCGATCTTGCCCTGCTGATATTCCTTCCAGCCTAACATGGCATGACCATTGACACTGGGAATAAACGTGCCTTTTTCGGATTGACGGATGAACGCGGCGGATTGGGTATAGTCACGTCCAAAAGTCAATGCGCTATAAGCAAGATCTTCGTGAGCATCAATGATGATCATCATAAACTGCTGATAAAAAAGCGCACCAGCGGGGGTGCGCTAATTCAAAATTTGTTTGTTTTATTCGGATTGTTGCTCTTTATCATCCTCATCAATGTCGGTGAGGTCTTCCTCTTCCAGCAAGGTCTGCCAATCCAAATCGGCGTAAGCCATCGAGTCCACGCGTCGTAAACTGAGGCCAATGCGGCGATTTTGTGAGTCAATCTTGATCACCCGCAGCGTGACAACATCACCTTCTTTGAGGACTTCTTTCGGATGTTCGATGTGTTTCTCGCTGATTTCTGAGATGTGAATCAGACCTTCCAGATCCTCTTCCAATCTGGCAAAGGCGCCAAACTTGGTCAGACGTGTGATCGTCGCTTCGACAAGCTGACCAACCTGATATTTGCTGGTGCGAGAGGTCCATGGGTCTTCCTGAAGCTGGCGGATGGATAAGCCAATACGCCTTTTTTCACGATCAATACTGATCACTTTCACTTTGACTTCCTGCCCGACCTGGAGCACCTCGCTGGGGTGTTGAATGCGATCCCAGGAAATTTCAGATAGATGCACCAACCCATCTGCACCGCTGATATTTACGAAGGCGCCAAAGTCAGCCAGACTGGTGACGCGCCCTACGCGCACATCTCCTTCTTGCAGTTCTTCAATGACCCGGTCTTTCAGCGTTTCCCGGGTTTCTGTGCTGGCAGCGCGTTCGGAGAGGATCAGACGATGTCGTTCGCGGTCAACTTCGATGACACAAACATCAATTTCTTCACCAACCATTTTTCCCCAGCGTTCTTCTGGCGTGTCGCCGCTCATCGCTGCCCGCCGGCTGAGGCTGACCTGAGAAGCCGGTACAAAGCCCCGCAAACCGCCAATGGAGACGATCAACCCTCCTTTGTTGTAACCAATGATCGTGCTATGGTAAGATTGCTTGGAAGCCATCAGGTCTTCGACTTGTTTCCAGCCGACTTCTTCTCGCGCCCGGACGTAAGAAAGCACAACATTTCCATTTTGATCTTCCGGATTAACAATGTAAACCGGGATTTTCTGACCGACCTGCAAGGCAGCCAGCTCGTTTTGAGGGATCATGTCATATTCTTTTCCTGAAATCATCCCTTCGGATTTGGCGCCAATGCTGACAAAGATTTGTCCTGGTGAAATGCTGGCGATGATTCCCTCGCGAATTTCACCTTGACGCGGGAAATCAATGTCCAGTCCTTCACGTGCTAGCAAAGTTGCCATATTGGTATCGTTGTTTTCGTTCTCGGGCATATCCCCCTGCTCGAGCTGGATGTTTTCACTGTCCATACTGTATGAATGCTCCGGATAAAGGGTTAGGTTGATTATAAAAGCAATATGCAATCTTGACAACCCTCCATTTGGTTTTTTTACGCGTTTTTCATCAGAACGTCTAACCAAATTATGGAGGCAGGGAATGAGAAGAAAATTCTTGAAGCTTTTTGTTTCTGTGCTCGTCCGTTTGAAAATGGGAGGTAATCAAAGTGGGTTGGGAGGAGAGGATTAAAAAAACATCCTGGCAGGACCATAGCCCTGCCAGGAGAAACTGATACAAGGGTTTATGATGTGACCTTCTCGGCAAGATAATTCATGCCGCGTTTGAGCGCCTCAAGATTGGCGGAGAGCATTTTCTGCATCCGTTCGGTCGTATGTTCGCGCAGGACTTTGGCAATGGCTTCCTCTGGGAGGATAGGCAGGTTGCCCAACAATGCACCCAGCATGACCATGTTGGTCATGCGTTTGTCGCCCAGTGATTCGGCAATTTCACTGGCGGGGATCATCACGGTTTGGATATCTGTTCGTCTTGGGCTGCGATCCACCATTGACGCATTAACGATGAGCAAGCCGCCCGTTTTTATCAGAGGCTCGTATTTGTCCAGAGACGGCAGATTGAGCGCCAACGCCACTTTAGGAGACCCGACCACCGGTGAGCCGATTTCCTCATCGGAAATGATCACTGTGCAATTGGCTGTGCCGCCGCGCATTTCAGGACCGTAAGAAGGTATCCAAGTAACCTGCAGGTTTTGTTCCATCGCCGCGTATGCCAGCAGTTGACCGGCAAACAGAACACCCTGACCGCCAAAGCCGGAAATGATGATTTCGGTTTGCATCGTGCTTCCTCCCTTTTCAGATTCGCAGTGAGGCTATTACCGGGTGAACTTTGCAGTCATTGATGGGGAAATAGGGGATCATGTTTTGTTCGATCCATTTCAGAGCATCCACCGGGTCCATTCCCCAGTTCGTCGGGCAAGAAGAGAGCAATTCAACCAGCGAGAAGCCTAATCCTCGAACTTGAGTTTCAAACGCCAGACGAATCGCTTTCTTCGCCAGGCGGATGTTTTTGGGGTCATGCAGACTTCGTCTGACAATGTACCCGGCGCCTTCCTGTGTCGCCAGCAATTCTGCTGTACGAATCGGGTATCCCTGACTTTCAACATCTCGCCCGTTGGGTGAGGAAGTGGTTTTCATGCCCGGCAGGGTAGTGGGTGCCATTTGTCCGCCGGTCATCCCGTAGTTGGCATTGTTAATGAAAATTACGGTGATGTTCTCGCCGCGCCCGGCGGCAGCGACAATCTCGCCCATGCCGATAGATGCCAGATCGCCATCACCCTGATAGGTGAAAACAATTCGATCCGGCAGGACGCGCTTGATGCCGGTTGCCATTGCCGGGGCGCGTCCATGTGGCGCCTGAACAAAGTCAAAGTCGAAGTAATTGTAGGCAAACACCGAACAGCCTACGGATGCAACGCCTATGGTCGTTTCACGCAATCCCATCTCGTCAATGACTTCAGCAACCAGACGATGGGCAACGCCATGTGTGCAACCGGGGCAGTAATGGGTGCCGAGATCGGTCAGGGAGGCGGGACGGTGGTAAACTGTTGTTTCAGTATCCATAACCATTGATACGCTCCTTAAGTGTGCTGTACCATTCGCTCAAGCCATTGGTCGCGTGGGTGACCGTTCAGACGGATGGGTTCTGCAATCATGCGGTGAATTTCAGCCAGTATTTCATCGGGCAGGGGGATGATGCCGCCCGGTCTGCCGTAGAAGTGGACCGGTGTTCGCCCTTTGGCGCACGCCAGAACATCATCCAGCATTTGACCGCTGTTCATTTCTACGACCAGAACACCTTTGCTGCTTCCCGCCAGCGCTTCGATTGGCTGGACGGGGAAGGGCGCCAGCGTGACAGGGCGCAACAAGCCAACTTTGATGCCTTCCGCCCGGGCGGCGCGCACTGCCGAAAGTGCCACACGCCCTGCCGTGCCAAAACCAATCACAACATATTCGGCATCCTCCAGGAAGTAAGCTTTATGGCGCACTTCGTTTTTCTTAACCTCTTGCCAGCGCTGTAAGATGCGCAGATTGGTCTTTTCCTGTTCCGCTGGGTTCAGGTAGATAGTAGTGTGGATACGGCGTTCGCGTCCTACGGCGCCGCGCGTTGCCCAATCGGGATACTCGGTACGTAACGGCTGCATGGGGGGAAGTTCGGCAGGTTCCATCATCTGCCCTAGACTTCCATCCAGCAGAACGATGACGATGGAGCGGTATTTTTCAGCCAGATCAAAAGCCAGCACAGTGAGGTCAATGGCTTCCTGAATGTTAGCAGGCGCCAGAACGATGGGGTAATAATCGCCGTGACCGCCGCCATGCACAATTTGATTGTAGTCCTGTTGCGATGGGGCAATATTGCCCAATCCCGGACCGCCGCGCATTACGTCAATCAGAACTACCGGCAACTCTGTGCCTGCTATGTAAGAAAGTCCTTCCATCATCAGGCTGATGCCCGGACTGGACGAAGAGCTCATCACCCGTACACCCGTGCAGGCGGCGCCATAAACCATGTTGATGGCGCCCAGCTCGCTTTCCGCCTGAACGAACGTTCGCCCCAGTTCAGGCATTCGTTTGGAAAGGTATTCCAGCAACTCGGTTTGCGGGGTAATTGGGTAGCCAAAGTATGCCTGAAGACCAGCGCGCACAGCCGCTTCAGCGATGGCAATATTGCCTTTCAGCAATTCCTTTGCCATGTTCTTACCCCTCCTGTGGCTGAGCGGCTTTTGCCAGCTCGCGATAGACTTCAATGGCGGCTTCCGGGCAGACGATGGCACAAATGCCGCAGCCGGTACATCCGGCGGCGATTAGCTCGGCTGGATGATAGCCTTTGGCGTTCAGACGGTCCATCGCCAGGCTGAGAACACCCTGCGGGCAGGCTGCCACACACAACCCGCAGGCTTTGCAGTATTTCTCATTGACTTCCACACGTCCCTTTACGGGCATTTGTATTTCTCCTTTCCGCATTTTTTGAGAATCTGGATAAAAACGGTAGGAATCTCGCTCCAATTCTATTATGTGTCTATTTATCCTCAGGGTGTAGTGTCAACCGTCACAGGTTGATAATGTAGAATATACCCTCAAAGCTCGATATGGGGAAAATCTCACACAAGTTCTTTCCCGCTGCTTCAGAGGAGAGGTTATAGGCAGATGATATCTTGAGACCGTCAAGAGTTTTTGGCGCGGCGGCAAACCCGGGCAGTTGACGGCATTACACTTCCTCGCCGGTGGAGGAACGGACTTGTATCGTTCCGGGCAGATTGAAATCCCGTTGTCCGTTCAGGTAAGCCCTACAGCGGAGCCTGAAGATGACAACCACGGCGGTAGCAACAATGGCGGCGGTAGCTGATGGCGATGCAGTGGGCAGGATTATCAGACGGCGTTCCTGTGGTTGGTGATTGTTGTAAAATCATAGAAAGAGCAGTCTCTGGGAACTTCATCGGCATTTGAGGTGAAAAGTGAATCCTTCTCATAAAAGTTCTGTTCTTCGGATTGGCGGCGGTATCCTGCTTTCAGCTGCCAGCGCCATTCTCCTGACTTTGTCCTTTCCTCCTTATCGCTTCTGGTACTTTATCTGGTTTGGTTTTGTGCCTATGCTGATCGCCCAGTTCCGCCTGATGCCACAGAGGCTTTCCAGCCTGGCTTCAGCGGTTACGATTGGCGGCTGGCTGGGCGGCTATCTTGTTCCCATTTTTGCCGGCAGCGGTCTCTATATGACCTGGCTTCCGCTGATCATTGGCATCATCACTTTTTTCGCGGACAGCGGCGTGCGTGCTTTCAATGAACGCACCGGCTATCGCTGGTTTGTCTGGTATGGCGCGTTCAGTTGGGTCGGCATTGAAATGGTGCGCAGTTTTATCCCCATTATGGGTACGTGGGGATTTGTCGCTAATACGCTGTACCGGCAGACCTGGCTGATTCAGCCTGTGAGCATTTTCAGTATTTTTGGACTAGGTCTGCTCATCCTGTTTGTCAATTATGGCTTGGGATTGGGCGCGTTGTATCTTTTCGACCGGCGTTGGAAGCTGGATAAGGACATTTCCTCTTTGGATGCCCGTCTGGCGCGTTCCTGGATCATAGGGGTCATTGCCGGGCTTGCTGTATGGACCGGACTTAGTCTGGCGCTCTTTCGCCCCTCAAGCGCTCCAACCGTCCGTGTCGCCGCATTGCACTATGACGCCGGCATACCTTGGAGCGCAGTGGACAAATTCAGCAAACTTACCCGGCAAGCGGCTCAGGACGGCGCCCGGATTGTCGTCTGGCCAGAAATCGCCATTGAGGGAGATCCGCAGGTAACCAATACGGCTAAATTTCGTCAACTGGCGGCAGAGAGCGATGCGTATCTGGCTCTGGGTTACTTCGTCAAGGTGGACGAACAGGTTTGGCGTAACGAGACCACAGTGCTTTCTCCCGACGGTCATTTTCTGGGTTTGTATGGTAAAGATCATCCTGTAACTTTCGCCGGGGAAAGCAGTCCGACTCGCGGGACCTATCCGGTTTACGATACGCCGCTGGGCAAAATCGGCACGATCATTTGCTACGATCTTGATTTCACCGATACTGCTCGAAAAATTACCCGCAATGGTGCGCAATTGATCCTTGTCCCTTCACATGACTGGCCTGCCATAGCCGAGAAGCATTATACCCATCTGGTCTTCCGCGCCATTGAGAACCGCGTTGCTATGGTCAAAGCGGATAACAGCGGCAACGATTCGGTTATTATTGACTCGTACGGACAGGTCATTGCTGCTGCTATCACTCCCGGCGGTGATCAGACTGGCAGGGTTGTTATCGGCGATGTGCCTCTTGGTACAGGCGATTCGCCCGCTGTCCGCTTGGGCGATTGGATGGGTTGGATTGCCCTGGCTGGAATGATATTTTTCATCGTCTATGATTCCGTGTCTAAGGCAAGCGTAAAGCGCAAGCGAGGGCTGTTGGGCGGCTATACTCAGCAATCGTAGCGCACCAGACAAGCGCGGACGTGTCTGCACCTTCGAGTGTCTGTCAAAGACGGCAGATATTCAACGTTCGGTGGCCAGGTATATCAAATGCCGCTTTTGCCGGTAATGTCTAAACTGTATTTGTGAAGTGCACTTTTTCTTGACAAACCTCATTCTCTGGCTTAAACTAAAAACGGTTGGGGAGTAGCGTCCTCTATTGTGGGACAAATTGCCGTCAGGACGGAGCATGGCTCCCGGCAATTTGTGCGCTTTGATGCGTTCAGCGAGACCACCACAGATTTGACGTGGTGGTTATTTTTTTTAGATGGCAAGGTGAGCAATGAGCTGGTATCAGTTGGAGAAAGAAGAAGTCCTTAAACGATTAGACAGTGATGTGGATTCCGGCTTGAGCCCAGCAGAAGTTCAGCGCCGTATGCAGCAATACGGCGCAAATGAGCTGATTGATCGAGGGCAAAAAAGCGTCTGGCAGATTTTATGGGAACAATTGACCGGTATCATGGTGGTCATCCTGATCATCTCTGCCGTCATCTCGCTGGTTTTGGGGGAATATAAGGATGCTATTGCGATTCTGGTGATCGTTGTTCTGAATGCCGTTCTTGGTTTTACGCAGGAATATCGCGCCGAGCAGGCAATGGCAGCCTTAAAGAAACTGGCTGTACCAGTGGTGCGTGTCCGGCGGGATGGACATGTTCAGGAGGTAACAGCGCGTGATCTGGTGCCAGGGGACATCGTTCTTCTAGAAGCGGGCAACTTGGTGCCGGCTGACTGTCGTTTGTTGGAGTCTATAAACCTACGTGTTCAGGAGGCGGTTCTGACAGGCGAATCGGAGCCGCTGGATAAAATCCCAGAGGCTCTGAAGCAGGCAGAAGTGCCGCTTGCCGAGCAGCGCAACATGGTATTTATGGGCACAGTGGTAACCTATGGGCGCGGCATGGCGGTTGTGGTTGAAACCGGTATGCGCACCCAGCTTGGTCATATCGCCGAAATGATTCAAACTGTCGAGCAGGAGCCGACGCCATTGCAGCGTCGTCTCAACCAATTGGGCAAAGGGCTGGCGCTTGCGGCTCTGGCAATCGTGGCGGTTGTATTCTTGTTGGGTCTCTTGCGAGGGGAAGATGCGCGCCTGATGTTCATGACCGCGATCAGCATGGCAGTAGCGGCGGTGCCGGAAGGTTTGCCAGCGGTAGTTACGATTGCTCTGGCGCTTGGCGCTCAACGGATGCTTAAACGCCAGGCGCTGATTCGCAAGCTGCCGGCGGTGGAAACACTGGGTTCGGTAACGGTGATTTGTTCGGATAAAACCGGCACCCTGACCCAGAACCGCATGACGGTTGCTATTCTGGATGTGGCAGGCAATCGTTACAATTTAATTGAGCGTTTGCGCGATTACAGTCCCACTTTTAATCTTACAGAAAAGGCGCCCGAGATTTTACAAAACGCTGCCTGCACCATTTTACTGACAGGAGGGGCGCTGTGCAATGACGCAATTCTGGAAGCCCGTACAGACCAAGCCGGTTTTTCTGCGGTGGGCGACCCGACGGAGGGCGCTTTGGTAGTTGCCGCTGCCCGGGCGGGGCTATGGAAAAAAGAGTTGGAAGATGCCATGCCCCGCCGGGCAGAACTGCCTTTTGACTCAGAACGAAAACGGATGACAACGGTGCATGAACTGGTGACAGAAAAATTACCCGAATCACTGAAACCTGTCTGGCAGAAGTTTTCTATAACTGAGACACCCTATCTGACGGTTACCAAAGGCGCGGTAGATAGTCTGTTAGCGGTATGTGACCGCGTGTGGGTGGATGGCGAAGTGTATTCGCTGGATGCTCATTGGCTAGGACGCATTCAGACCGCCAATAATCAATTGGCGCAGAATGGGATGCGCGTGTTGGGGGTTGCTTTTCGTTTTCGAAAGAACTTGCGCATAGATGATTCTGAAGACCCACTGGAAAGTCGGTTGATCTTTGTGGGGATGATTGCCATGATTGACCCTGCTCGTCCGGAAGCCAAAGCGGCAGTGCAAACCTGCCGGCTTGCCGGTATCCGCCCGGTGATGATTACCGGTGACCACCCTCTGACTGCGCTCTATATCGCCCGTGAGCTGGGCATTGCTGAACAGAGAAACGTAGTGTCTGGACAGCAGTTGAACAAAATGTCTGATGAGGAGTTGGAGGCAATCGTTTCTGAGACGGCGGTCTATGCCCGTGTCTCTCCGGAGCACAAATTGCGTATTGTGCAGGCGCTACAAGATAGGGGCGAAATCGTCGCTATGACCGGAGATGGCGTGAATGATGCCCCTGCGCTGAAGAAGGCGCAAATTGGCGTGGCCATGGGCATCACCGGCACAGACGTGTCTAAAGAGGCTTCTGATATGGTCTTGCTGGATGACAACTTTGCTACTATTGTTGCCGCAGTGGAGGAGGGACGGCGAATTTACGATAACATCCGCAAGTTTATCAAATACACCATGACGTCGAACGCGGGCGAGATATGGACAATGCTGCTGGCGCCGTTTTTAGGCATGCCTCTGCCGTTAACCCCGCTGCAAATTCTGTGGGTTAATCTGGTGACTGATGGACTGCCGGGGCTGGCGCTGGCAGTGGAGCCTGCTGAACGCGATACCATGAGACGCCCGCCTTATCGTCCGAATGAAAATATCTTTGGTCGGGGGATGGCACGCGACATTCTCTGGATTGGGTTGATGATGGGATTGGTTTCGTTGCTGACTGGTTTTGTCTATTGGAAGGCAGATCGGGCAGTTTGGCAGACGGTAATTTTTACCACACTGACGCTTTCCCAAATGGGTAACGCGCTGGCGGTGCGTTCAGATCGTGATTCGCTGTTCCGTATCGGGTTGTTAAGTAATAAAGCGATGCTTGGTTCGGTCATGTTGACCTTCGCTTTGCAAATGGCGGTGATTTATGTGCCTTTCCTGCAGGGAGTGTTTCGCACTGTGACACTGCCTTTGAAAGACCTGATGATCAGTCTGGCTTTGAGTACGGTGGTTTTTTTCAGTGTTGAGATTTTCAAATGGATATTGCGCAAGTCCGCATTCGAAAAGCGCGGTAGAATTTAGAGCGCTGGCAGTTTTGTGATTTTACTGACATTATCTCCCAAAAAGGAGCTTCTGATGACGGACTTGTTGTATCAGACAGATAGTTACCTTAAAGAATTTACCGCCCGGGTTAAGGCGGTTGATTTTGAAAATCGAGCAGTTTTGTTAGAGCGCACAGCGTTTTACCCAGGCGGCGGTGGTCAGCCTTGTGATTATGGTACACTGGCAGCCGGAAGAACTCTCTGGTCAGTTCAGCGGGTGCGCAAAGACCAACAGGGAGTATGGCATTTTCTGAATGGAGAAGAGGCTTTGCCTGAAACTGGAACAATGGTTGATGGGAAAATTGATTGGCAGAGACGCTATGCGTTGATGCGAACGCACACAGCCATGCACATTTTGTGCGGTGTGGTGTTCCGGGATTATGGCGCACAGGTGACCGGCGGTGACATGGAGCCTCTGAAAGGGCGCATGGATTTTGAATTTGAAACACTAACGCATGATCTCGTGCATGTGATTGAGGAGTCGGTCAACCGGGAAGTGGAAGCGGGGCGTGAAGTTCGCATCGCTATTTTGCCACGCGAGCAGGCTTTTCAAATCCCAGACCTGATCCGCACAAAAATTAATCTGTTGCCGCCTGAAATCAGCGAGGTTCGCGTAGTTGAGCTTGTGGGACTGGATTTGCAGGCGGATGGCGGTACACACGTAAGAAATACCAGCGAAGTAGGAGGTATGCACATTGTGGATTACAAAAGCAAAGGGAGAATGAATAAACGTATCTATGTTGAATTGGATTGAAATGCAGACGCCCGTCCGATTTTGATGGACAGGCGTTTCTTCATTCGGCAAAAAGGGGAAGTCGGTTTCAGGGAGAATACTGCCACAACCCGGCATCAAACGAGTTAGCAGGGTCATCAGCGGAGAAAAAGAGTTTCCCCTGATAACGGGCAAGATCATTAACTCGACCCTTGAACACCCTTAAGGTGCCGTCAGATGAGACCTGCCACAATTCCGGTTCTCCGCTGCTGCCATGTTCGACGGTGAACAGAAGCGCATTATTGACCACCGTAAGGCGGGAGGGCATAGAGCTTCTTCCCCCACGCGCTATGTCTTTGACCAGCAAGGTGGTTTCGGTAGTGCCGCTGCTGCGCCAGAGTTCTGCGCCGTATGCGCCATCATCGGCAACAAAATAGAGTGTATCGTTGAGTGGAATCAATTGACCGGGCGGCGTCACCTGATGCCCTGGTTTCTGTCTGATCAACAAGATGGTGCCATCAGGTCCGCCATCGCTTTTCCAGAGTTCCCAAGAATTATCTTCAGCGCGGGCGGTGAAATATAAGGCATCTCCCATCACCGTCAGGTTTTCGAGCGCGGCGTTTACGCTGAACGGCAAAATGATTTTGATTGATCGGGTGTTGTCGGTGCTGCCATCGCTGGTCCACAAGCCCCAGCCCTGGGCAGGTTCAGGGGCAACAAAAAACAGGTTATTGTTGAAATTGGTCAAACAGGTTTTATAGCGGAAGAGTCTTGTGGTGATGGATGGCAGTTCTTTGACCATTGTTGTACCGGCGCGAGTGCCGTCGCTCTTCCAAAGCTGAACACTGAGCTTGTTCAGATTGAAAGCGGGAAAATACAGGGTATTGTTGACGAAAACTAATTCTGTTAGGTCTTCGGTGCCTCCGCCCAAAGCGCGTATCAGTAGTGTCCCCTGCTCGCTTCCATCACTTCGCCAGAGTTCTCCGCCATTGATATTGTCCAAAACAGTGAAATACAACGCTTGATCTACTGGCAGAAGCGTGTAAAAACGTTTATTCATATCAAAGGTTTTGATTTTTTGTGCGCCTTGATTGGTACCGTCGCTTTTCCAGAGTGCCCAGCCGTTTTCTTGAAAGACGACAAGGTATAGGGTGTTGTCAATCACGGCAGTGGCATGCAAACCCTTGATGGGTAAATCGGCAACCGGTTGGGTGCTGGCGGTGCTACCTCTGCTTTTCCAAAGTGTCCAGCTATCTTCTTTTGAGGTAAAGAAATATAACCAGTCGTTAGCAGGGGTTAGAAAGAGCGCCCCCTGTGAGGGATTCCATGGGTTATATGCTTTGGGGAGTTCACCGCGCACTAGTTCCGGTTGAGTGCTTTCCGGCACAGGTTGACTGGCGCTGGTAGCAGGGATAGCGTAAATCAGTAGATCGTTGATCAGTCTGCGCCCATCCGCCGCAAAAGTCAAGCCGTTAATGTCACCAGCTTCCAGAGTGACCAGTTCGGTGCAGGTCAATGCATCCCATAATCGGATACTCCCCCGTGTTCCAGCAGCCAGAATGGAACCGTCTGTTGAGAAAGCTACGCCTGCAATAGGTGTTTCAAAACCGCGGCAGGTGCTTAAAAGTTTCCATGTTTTGGTTTCGATGAGGGAGATGTTTTGCATTTCCTGATCGTCTTTGGTTTCGAGTGCCAGCGTGCTACCATCTGGCGAAAATGCCAAGCTGGGAGCTCCGCTTTCGTCCTGGACAGAAGGAATCGAATGAAGTTTATCTCCGTTCGAGGCATCCCATAATTGAACAATTCCTCTCCCGGCGTCGGCAAGGATACTTCCATCGGGAGAGAAAGTCAGTTTTTCACCGACAGCGCCTTCCCTGATGAACAGTTCAGCTTTGGTATTTAAATCCCAAACAGCAAGAAAGCCTGGCATGGTTGCGGCAATCCGTACGCCGTTCGCTGAAAAGGCAACTGCATACCCGGCATTTGGGTTTTGCCGGATTGCTTTTTCAACAAGATCAGGACGCGAAGGATCATACTGGCGGATTTCCATCATTTTTGTTAAATCCCAAAGACGCACCGTTTTATCTTTTGAACCTGAGACCAGCAGGCGCTCATCAGGTGAAAAGGCAATGCTGGTTACAGTATCGGTATGGTTGCTCAGAACAAAGATGGTTTTCTCGCCTTTCGCATCCCAAATCTCGATTTCATTGCTGTTGGCAACGGCCAGAAAATTCCAGGAAGGGGAAAATACTGCATAACCACCAACCGCAAGCTGCTGAATCGGCTGGAGTTCGGTTGCGTTTTCAATCGTAATTTGAGCGAACTCGCTGGCGATTTGTATGGTCGGGGTAGCAACCGGCGTAGGTGTGCGGATGGAGAGCGTTGGCAGGACGGCTTCGTGCGTCTGGGGAATGCCGCCCAGAGTGAGCGCGGTGGCAGTGGCGCCCGCATCCGGAGTGACAGAAGCAGTGGGCGTGGGCGGTGGTATGGTCTGCGTGCTGATAAGAAAAAGTGGTGCCAGATAAGTTTGCCAGAGCCAGAAGCTGACAATCCCTAGAATCAGGCCGGCGCCGAGAATCGCAGAAATGCGCACCGTGACACGCCACCAGCGCGGTGGCTTTTTCTTTTTTACTGGGGCTTTTGGCTTGAGAGGGGCAGTTTGCGGCAGTCGTTGTGGCATTTGTGGCAAGGGTTTTGGGGGGTGTTCCGGGGGAAGTGGTGGGGGAGGCGGGCTGGCAGTTTCGGCTTGAGCAATACGACGTGCAGTGATCACTTCCATTGCCTTGCGGGCGACCGGACTTCCGGGATTGATCTTCAACCATCGTTCGATCGTCTTCAGGCGATCATCCTCGTCTTCCAGCGTTTCTATCAGCCACCCCCAGGCTTTATCGTTGTTGGGTTCTGCACGTATGATCTGCACCAGAATCTGTCGCGCTTGGTCTGGGTTGCCGCTGCGGATCAGAGTAATGGCTTGACGCAACTCTTCGTCGGACATGGGTCTGACTCCAGTCGAAAGACTTTATCGGTCTTTAATTTTCATTATATACCATGATGATAAGTTTATTGCTCTTGGGATAGATTTTTGATATACAATGGAGGTGTTACGTTACTTTTGTTCGTAGGGATGTTTTGGGGGGTTTCAACGCGTAAGATGTAAAGCCATGAATGTGTACCGGATGGTGCTTGTTATCCTTGCACTTACCGGCGTGTGGGCAGCTTGTATACCTGAGCCGTCATTTCCTGTTGAAGTGCAGGATAGATTGGAGGGCATTCTGGCGCGCGGTAAACTTGTGGTTTGGAGTGATCCGAATTATCCACCCAGCTCAATATTGGATGAGACACAACCTCGTCCTGTTGGCACTCGCTGTACCCCTGCGGAGTACACCGCTTCACAGTTTTCCGGCTTCGATGCTGAAGTCGCAAAAAAAGTTGCCGGACGGTTGGGTGTTGAAACCTGTTTTGTTACCCCCTCGTGGACGGAAATGATTACAGGGGGGTGGGAAAATCGTTGGGACATTGTCTTTGGTTCGCTGGCGATCACCTATTCGCGCATGGAGTCGCTTTATTTTACCCAGCCATACCTGACTGAACCGGCAGTTTTCTACGTACACAAAGATAATATCGTGTTCCAAACAGTTGAGGATTTGAGTGGCAAGCGCATTGGCACCTGTGCACAATGCACGTATGAGAGTTATCTCAATCAAACTTTGCAGCTACCTGGCTCTGTAATTGAGTTTAAAGTGCGCTCTCCTCAAGAGGTTGTGTATTACACAGAAATTTGGGCGTTGCAAGATCTGGCTAAGGGTGATGGGGTGGTGTTGGATGCTGTGCTAACAGGACAGCAGATTGGTGAAGAGGCTATTCGCAATGGAATGCCACTGCGCAGGCTTGACGGACCAGTTTTTTATTCATATGTCGCTGCGGCAGTTGATCGCAAGGGGAAACATGATGCCGAGGCAATGGTACGGCGGATATCTGAAATCATTCTTAATATGCACCGCGAGGGTGCATTGCGTAAACTTTCGACCCAGTATTACGGCATGGATTTAAGCAGTACCGCAGCAAGTTTTGAGATTGAAGCGCTTCATCAATTTGCTCAGGGAGAAATGCCATGAAGCGTCTGATTAAGTTCTTCGCCGGTAGTTTAACGGCTCGTCTGGCAGGTTACTTTATTCTGGTTACACTGATTGGCACAGGACTTATCGTATACGCTACCTTTTCAGGTGTTATCATGATCACGCGTTCTTCTGTCATTGGGCAGTTGCAGGCAGTAGCCAACCTCAAGGAAGATGCACTAGACCGCTGGGTGGAAGAGCAGCGGCGAAATGTGGTCTTAATTGGCTCGCTGCCCGCAGTACGGGAGTGGGTGGAGGTAATATTAAATCCTGGGCAACCTGAGCCTGTCAGACAAAAATCCCGTGAACGATTAAGTGAATATTTGAAGTTTGCTGTTGCCAACCTGTCTGATTTGCGTGAGCTTGCCATTTTGGATCTGGATGGCAATGTAGTGCTATCTACAGATAGGTTAAGCGAAGGTCGAAATTGGGGACAGGAAGCGTTTTTTACTCGGGGCCGTTCTGTGCTATATGTGCAGAATATTTATCCTTCTCCCCACAATGGTGAGCCAATGATGAGCATTGCCATGCCTTTGTTCGATTCCTCCCGGCGACGAGTGGCTGTCCTGGTATGCCATCTAAACATCGAACGGCTTGATCGGATTATTCTGGAACGGAGCGGGTTGAACATCAGGGGTGAGGTGTATCTGGTCAATTCAGACCAACAATTTGTTTTCGTTTCTCCTGCGCGTCGACAGAAGTCCGGAAACCTGCACTCTTTTGGAATTGACGAAGCGCTTGCACACAAGGATGGTTTTGGCGAATACTACAACTATGCCGGTGACCCTGTCATTGGTGTCTATCGCTGGCTGGAGCATCGCGAGCTTGCTTTGCTTGTAGAAACGCCGCGGTCACCTATGTATGATCCGGCGCGGCATTTGATGTTCAACCTGATTGCCATTGGTGGAATTATCGGAGCTTTTTGGGTTGCCGGACTGGTATTCTTCAGCCGCCGGGTAATGGGCAAGATGCGGCTGCTTTATCAGAGTGGAAGTCAAGTGCTTGATAATCATTCTCCGGAAACATCAGTCCCTTCAGATGAGGACGAAATATCTTCCCTGAATCGTGTTTTTGTTCGGATGTCAGATAAAATTCGCGATCAACAAAGTGAGATTCGTGCTCAAGTTGAAGCGTTTGCGAAAATTCGGCAGACCTTACAGCGTGATGAAGCGCATCTGCGTGCGCTGGTTGATCATCTGCCGGACGTTTTAATCCAGTTAAAACACAGTGGAGTTATGTTTTACTCGTCTCCATCTGTTGAAGATGTACTTGGCTACCATCCCAAAGAGTTATTGGGGCAGGATGTCATGGAATATGTGCAACCAGAGGATTGGGCAAGCATCCGGAAGGTTATACAGGAATTATGTGCCTATTCGTCAGGGGTAAGACGGTTTGAATTTCGTTTTCGTCATAAAGACGGTGTGTATCGTGAAATGGAAGCTCTGGGCAAGTCTGTCCATGACGACGAAACAACCGTTTTGCTTAGCTTGCGTGAGATTACCCGTCGAAGGTTGCGAAAATAAGCAATGTTATATGTCCACGCTGTGATGTATCACTCATCTGTGGTGTAGCAGCTCAAGAAGTATAATGAATTTGGATGAGGTGCGGTATGTCGGATCTAACAGGGCAATTCATTGAGCGCTATCAGCTTATTGAGCTGCTGGGGCAAGGTGGGATGGCTTACGTGTATAAAGCATTTGATACACGTTTGGAGCGGATGGTGGCGATCAAGGTTATTCGCCAGGATGCTTTTGCGCCCAAGGAGATGCAGGGCTTGACCAAGCGTTTTGAGCGTGAGGCAAAGTCACTGGCGAAACTGGATCACCCCAACATTGTTAAGATTTTCGATTATGGAGAGTATGGTGGTTCGCCTTATCTGGTGATGCAATATGTGGGAGGTGGATCGCTGAGGGAACATCTGCTGGAACAAGGTATCCCCTGGCACTGGCGAAAATCTGCCCGTCTGCTGATACCCATTGCCTGGGCACTGGATTACGCACATCAACAAAATATTATCCATCGCGATGTCAAAACCCCCAATATTTTGTTGACCCAGCAGGATATCCCAATGCTCTCAGACTTTGGCATTGCCAAGATTGTTGCGCCGGGGGTGGCAGCTACATTGACCGGTACAGGTATTGGGATTGGGACACCTGAGTATATGGCGCCGGAACAGGCGATGGGAAACGTTTTCCCGCAAAGTGATATTTACTCGTTGGGTGTTGTCTTGTTTGAGTTAATTACTGGTCAACTGCCCTATTCAGCCGACACACCGATGGCGGTGATCCTGAAACATCTCAATGAACCTTTGCCCTCACCAAGAAGTATTAATCCTTCTCTGCCGGAAGCGGTTGAGCAAATATTACTAAAGGCCTTAGCTAAACAGCCGGCAGAACGCTACACAACGGCAGCCGAGATGGCTGAGGCTTTGGAAAATCTAATGCAGTTACCGGATGAAGCGCTCCCGCCCACAGTCTTGCCGGCGGGCATCCAGCAACAAGAGGTGCCTGGTGAGGCGATGACAACTCCACCTGCTGAACCTGATCTGGTGACGGGCGCGCCCACAGTAGTGTCGCCTGCGAATTTTGTAGGGGTTCCCCACCCAAAAGTGGAACCAGCTGCAAAGACAGTGACCCGTCCACCCGTTTCTCCCGCGCCATTACAGCCAGAACCGCCAGAGCCATCTCTCAAGATGCCCCCCAAAAGAAGCCAACTACGCTCCAAAGCGAGTGGGCTGATCCCTGTCTTGATCGTGATGCTGGCACTGATGGGGTTCCTGTGGGTGACACGCGAAGGCAGATGGCAAGGTTTATGGCTACCTATGCAAAACTTTTTGCCGACTCCGATTCCAACACGCGCACCTTCTTCAACATCGCCTTTGAGGCAACTTGAGCCTGTCAAAATTGCTTTTCTGTTGCCATTGAGCGGTTCTGCATCGGGTTTTGGAATTCCAGCGCGTGAGGGTGGCATGTTGGCAGTCGAAGAGTGGAACACAAGGGGAGGCGTTCTTGGACGCAGAATTGAACCAATCTTTGAGGATAGCCAGTGTGAGGCTGACTCGGCAATCCGGGCAGCCAACAAGGTTGTTGACCAGAACAAGGTTCACTATATTATAGGCGAAGTTTGTTCTGCAGCCTCTATTCCGTTATCAAAAATTGCCGAAGAAAAGGGCATGGTGATGATCAGCCCAACCTCTACCAACCCAAATGTCACGCTGAACGAAAATGGGACAACAAAGGATTTTATTTTTCGTGCCTGTTTCACCGATCCTTTTCAGGCGACAGTCATGGCAAGGTTTGCAATGGACCAAGGGTTCAAGACGGCTTTCATCTTAATTGACAAGGACAATGATTACTCGCGCGAGCTGGGTGTCGCTTTTGAGCAATCCTGGATGCAGGCACGTGGCAGAGTGCTTGGTATTGAGACCTATACTTCCGATACTACCGATTTCTCTGCTATTTTGATCAAAGCTGCCTATAGCAAAGCGGATTTGCTCTGGATTCCTGATTACTATTACAGAATAAATATGATTGCTCAACAAGCAAAAGAAAAAGGTATCACATCTGTTTTGATGGGCGGCGATGGCTGGAACTCGCCTGAGCTGGATTTAAGGGCTACAAATGGCAGCTACTTCTCCGATCATTATTCACCGGAGGACCCCCGTCCGATTGTGCAAGAGTGGGTGCAGAGATATCAAGCGAAATATGACAAGATACCTGATGCAACGGCAACGCTGGCGTATGATGCCACGAATATTTTGCTAAATGCAATTGCAAGAACTGGAGAGGATAGCCCGGAAAAAGTCAAGGCAATCCTGGCTACTGAAGGCTTTGAGGCTATTACAGGCTGGACAAAATTTGACGGACATCATAACCCCATCAAGCCTGCGGTAGTGATGCAAGTTAGAGATGGGCGTATCACTCTCGTAGCCAGCGTTCAGCCCTGATAGGATGTTCGAACCAAAAATTGCCCGGGCCTCTAAAGGTGCCGGGCAGTTCTTATTTAGCAGGGGGTTACTTCTTTGCAAACTTGTTGGAGAGCGTGTAGTATATCATGTTTTGCCATAAACGTACTGTGTCATAGAGGGTGTAATCATGGGTGGAAAATGTTTGCAGAATCACCCGCCCATCCTGACAGGAGGTGAGCAGACCATAATTGTTCGGGTCGCTGGAGAGCAATCCTGCAAGAATGCGATTGTGCCCATTGGGGTCAATGCGAATCAGGTCACCGGCATCGCCTTGCCAGAAGATACTTGGCTGAAGTGGCATAGTGACAGTATTCGGCGTCGTAAACACGGGTGAGTTGGGCATAAGCGCCGGAATATAGAAGTCAATGTAGTTTCCTGTGGAACGGTGCCAGTCTTTTTCTACGTGGGCATTGCAAATGCTCAGCATGAACTGCCCAAGTGCAGACTGGTCTTCATCCAAATTCCAGGTTTCGACAATCAGCGCCCCGCCTGAGTTGATGTGATTGATAATTCCATCTAAAACGCCCAGACTGCCGAGTTCGGTTCGGTCGCGGCTTTCAACTGCCATGACCACCAGGTCCCATCCTCCGTTACGTAACAGACGGTCAAAGTTACCCAGGTAATTATTGGTATTGACAACATTCCCGCCCGAAAAATGCATACCGCCTAGAACCTTACTTAGGCGAGGCACAAGCCGCCCCTGAGCATCCGGCTCATCATAAGCCAGCACGTTTGCTGCCAGGATACGAGCTTCAAACTGTCTGGTCAATTCGGCAGTGTCTGGCGTTTGAGTGGGGAGAGGGGTTGGGGTTTCTGTAGGCAGGGGGACTTCCGTCTCCGTAGCGGTGGGCTCGGCGGTTGGGGGTTCCGACTGTGTGGCGATGACCACAATCGGGGTTGGGCTGGGCTCTTCGGGGAGTTCTTTGGGGCTGGCGGTGGGTGGGTTACTTGCCAGCGCGGTAAGTTGCAACTCAAGAGCGATTTGGGTATTTTGTAATGCCTGAAATGTTGATTGGGTATCAGGAACTGTTGCGGCGGGTTGTGCAGGGATGCAGGCGGAAATGAGCAGGATAAACACGACAAGCGAGAAAAGTGCAAGAGAGTGTCTTTTCATGGCAAGTCCTTATCTGGAAAATCGGCTTACGGACGTTATCATCATTTTACACTTATTTCGCGGGGATGAGTTAATCGAAAATCGAGTTCAAAGAGCTAACAAACTGAAGTTCAGACATGAGATGGGACAGAGTGCTGAACCAGGATGGTGAATGAAGCCAAGGCGCTGCCAAAGATGATCTGCCATTGCCCGGGCGGGAGCGACCATAGTTTAGTCATGCCCAGCAAGCTTTTCAGATCGCGGAAGCTCTCGTCTATTTTCATGTGCGCCAGGTAAATGCGCAGTCCTTGCTGAGCCTCCAGGCTGGTCATGCCCCATAGAGGTTGAGCGAAACCCCTGTTCCAGATGCCGATCAGGTTCACACAGACCTGACCCTTGTACCACACCTGAGGATGGATCACGGTTTCGCCCGGTGAAATGGATAGTGCCGCTTCCCGGCCGTCTGCATCCCAGAACTTGGCAGGGTGGCTGCCCAGGTTCAGCCGGATGACGAAATTTACCTGCTCTGCGGCCAATTCTTGAGGCTTCTCTCTTTCCTTTTGTCCGAACTCATGTCCCAACTTCAGACAAAAATCCTTGTCAAAGCACCTTTCCTTTGCTATAATCTGCTTCATTAGGGCGCGTAGCTCAGTTGGTCAGAGCGCACGGTTCACATCCGTGAGGTTCGAGGGTTCGAGCCCCCCCGCGCCCACTCAATGTGGGTATTTCTTCAACACCCGCTTTGCTTTGTTTATCGGGCTTAATGTTTCTTTATCCGTGATCATGGTCAGAATACCAGCATAAAATAACGCTCAGCACAGATGATCAATCTTCTCACCCCTTAGGAGAAATATGCCACAAGAAACCACCCGTAAAGTTGTTGTGACTGGAGTACTGGGGGCTATCTCGGTGCTGCTGGGCTGGACACACTGGGGCTTCATTCCCTGGTTCAGCGGAGCTTCCCTGACTATCATGCACGTCCCGGCAATCATCGGCGCTGTTTTGGAGGGACCTCTGGTAGGCGCTGCCATCGGTCTGATCTTTGGCTTGTTCAGTATGCTGCAGGCAGCCATTGCCCCAACCGGACCGGCAGATGTCTGGTTCACCAATCCCCTGTTGGCAGTTTTGCCCCGTTTATTCATTGGTCCGGTCGCCTGGCTGGTATGGACGGCTCTTAAACGCTGGCCTGCCGCAGGTATGATCGTAAGCGGCATTGCCGGCAGCCTGACCAACACGATTCTGGTCTTGGGAATGATTGGAGTGCTTGGATTTCTGCCGTGGCTCGCACTGGGACCCATTGCTGTAGCGAATGGACTACCTGAAGCAGTCGTTTCGGCTTTGTTTACCCTGGCGATCGTCGCCGCCTGGAAGCGTATTGAAGTTGGAAGTAAACGCGGTTCAAATCTTTAGTCTCATATGAAAGAAGCCAAAGCGATTAAGAAAGTTCCCGGCGGTAAGCTGGTACGCGTGGATATAACATACAGTGAGCGGCTGGAAAGAGTCAAAATCACCGGTGACTTTTTCCTGCATCCTGAAGATGTTCTAATCATCATTGAAGATGCCCTGACGGGCGCCCAACTGCCTCTCGACAAATCCAGCCTGATTGAAAAAGTGCAAAGTATCTTGGAAAGGGAAAAAGCCGTGCTGGTTGGTTTTAGTCCACAAGACCTGATCGATATTCTGGAAGAGGCGGTGCAATCATGAAATATCGCATGATTCCCTTCCGCTATTTCAACGCATACATGAATATGGCGTTGGATGAGGCAATCATGGAAGGCATTCGCACTGGCACAACCCTGCCAACCATTCGTTTGTATGGCTGGGAGCCTTCCGCAGTCTCTATTGGATACTTTCAGGGACTGGAATACGAGGTCAATCTGGAAGCCTGCCGTCTGCAGGGTGTAGATGTCGTTCGCCGCATCACTGGCGGCGGAGCGGTTTATCATGATCGGGATGGCGAAATCACTTACAGCCTGCTAGCGCCGCTTGCGCTGTATCCGGATGACCTGATCCAGTCCTATCGTCTGATCTGCGGCTATCTGATTGAAGCACTGCAGCTTCTGGGAATTGAAGGCAGTTTTCAACCTATCAATGACATTATTGTGGATGGCAGAAAAATCTCCGGCAATGCCCAGGCGCGCAAACAGGGGGTTTTACTGCAGCACGGCACCATACTCTATCGCGTAGATGTCGAAAAAATGTTTACCCTGTTAACCGTCAGCGAAGAAAAAGTATCCGATAAACTTATCCGCAGCGTTAAAAAACGCGTCACCAGTATTTCAGACATTCGTCCGGTCTCTTTTCAAGAGGTTATCACTGCCCTGGAAACCGCTTTTCGCAACAATCTGGAAACAGAATACGGTGATTATACCGAGCGGGAACTTCAGCGCGCCCGGGAACTTGCAGAACAAAAGTACAGCACTTCTTCATGGGTTGCCATGCGGTAACCTCACAGGAGGTCAAGCCAGAAGCATCTCTACCCAATTTGTCATTTCATATCCTTCAGTTCCACTCATCTTCGTGAGCCGCCCAATGGTTTGCGTTAGCCGCTGGTGGGCGGGGGTGGATTCGGCTGGGGAGCAGAAAAAGCCCGAAGCCAGAAAAATGCTCGAAAACGGCGCAGAATCCCACCAGTCGGCTGCACGCTTTGTTGGCTGGCTTGAACGCAAGACTCGCTGGCTGAAAAAGACTCCACTCAATTTATCGGACAACATTATTTTACACAATTTCAAATCTAAAAATTTCTAATCCTAACTTTTCAAACTCGGACTTTCCAGAAAGAATATTTTCGTAATTACGCCTTGTAAATTGGAGGGTTGTATCTTGATTTGGATGTGTCTTTCCTAACAGAGCGCAAACTTGACCAAGCGTTTCTCTTTGAAAGACCAATACTGACTCAAGTTGCAGAGAAACAAATATGACTAACGCATACTCATCAACCGAATCAGGAAACTTGATGGGATGCTCATTAATCCAATTTCTCGAGGGATTGCATAAATATTTTACCTGAACTAATCGCTGATTCGGTTTAACAAGGTCGTAACCCTTTTGAACACGAGAATCGGTGAGCGTCGCGTTTAGAAGTTTTCCAACTAATACTTCACTGAATTCTGCAAGCGGGTCTCGACAAGACTTTGAAAGATTGAGTTGCTCCAAAAAACGGCTTCGAGATTTTGAGTAACTTTCAAATTGCGACAATAACTCAACAACATCGCTAGAAAATGAATTTTGACTCTCTGTCATTTCAACCTAAACCCTACTTATGCAATGTGTTTTTTACCTTAGCCAGCCAACTATGGTTTTAACTGCAATTTGCCTTATAACCAGCTATCGTCTGTATTCGTCAAAAATACGTTATCATTATTTTATCTT
Source organism: Anaerolineaceae bacterium (assembly GCA_034434695.1). Classification (GTDB taxonomy): domain Bacteria; phylum Chloroflexota; class Anaerolineae; order Anaerolineales; family Anaerolineaceae; genus DYEC01. The sequence continues at coordinate 18,663 of DAOTYY010000053.1, read as the reverse complement.
ACCACCTAAATTGCAGAGATTTGTTGTTTGCTCTACCATATTTTTTTCATCCGAACGTCAGACGGCGTATTTTCGAGGAAGAGGTCGAAAAAGTCCTATTTGTATCTATACGAAAAACAGGCTGTTTTACCGCCATATATAGGGGGATGTTTTGTTTTTCAACACTCTCATATAGCCGCGGTTGCCGATTAAATGCTGAAGGTATTAGGCGTGCCAGCTCCATCAGTTCGCGAAAAGCTTGCACTGAGAGTGGAATTTCTGAATGATAACGCCGATAGCTGCGACACCTCAGCAAAAGTTCGCTAAGCATAGCATTCCCTCCCCAAAACCGAAAGTTTAAACCAAAAGCAAAACCACTGAGAACATCAAAACCACCATCACCGCCAACGCATCCCGCCAGCTAAAATGCGCCGCAAATAAAGAAGTGTGCGCTGATTCGCCATCGTACCCACGCGTTTCCATCGCCAGCGCCAGGTTCTCGGCGCGGTGAAGACCAGTCAAAAAGAGCGGCACCAGCAAGGGAATAACCTGCCGGGCACGCTGGATGAGACTGCCGCGGCGGCTGCCCCACTGGGCACCACGCGATGCCTGTGCCTTGGCAATCCGTTCCGCCGCCAGCGCCAGAAACGGCAAAAACCGCAGCATCACTTGAACCATCATCACAAACATGCGGGCAGGAACACCAACGCGCTGCAATGGTGAAAGAAGCGCCTCCAGACCGTGAATCATCTCCGAAGTTGAAATGCAATAGGTTGCCAGGCTGAGCGTCAAAATCAATGCCGAAAAACGCAATAACAGCGTGACGCCTGCAAGCAAACTCGCCATACTGACACTGACCCAGTGCCATTGAAAAATCAGTGTATCTGTAACCAAGGGACGGGGATTGAAAAAGACCTGCAACACCGCCAGAAGCAGCAAAAATGGTAACGGCGGCAGCAAATTACGCAACGCGTACGCCCAGGGGACACGAGCCAAAGAAAGCAATGCCAGCAATCCCATCAGGGCAATCATCAAAGCAACTGGGCGCCCCGTCAAGGTCAGAGACAACAGCAAAAACACCGCCGCCAGGATGCGAACCCGCACATCCAACCGATGGATCCACGAGCCAGTTGGCAAATACTGCCCAAGATTCACATAGCGCAGAAACTCAAACTGATTCATAAGATGATCGAACCAGTAAATGCTCTATCTGAACCGCCAGCTCCCGCGGTCTGATCAATCCAGGAGGCAAGTGCCAGCCGCGTTGGCGCAGCGCAGCGGCAACCCGCACAGCCACGGGCGGCTCTAAACCGAACGCGCGCAATTCATCCACCCGGTCAAAAACCTCGCGCACTCCTCCCCGCATAACATCTTTACCATGATGGAAAACGGTCAGCTCATCTGTCAACTCGGCAACCTCTTCCATATGGTGGGAAGACAAAACGACGGTTAAACCTTCACGCTGTAATCTCTTCAGCTTGGTGAGTAATTCACGTCGAGAAAGCGGGTCCAGACCTGCCAATGGCTCATCCAGAAGCAATAACCTGGGACGTAATGCAAGGATAGATGCCAGCGCCACTTTACGGCTTTCCCCGCCGCTCAATGTAAATGTCAAACGGTCTTTATAGCACTCAAAATCCAATCCAACTATTTCCATTGCCCAGCGAACATCAGCCCTGATCTGCTCTTTGGTTCGCTTAAGCAACCGCAAGCCATAAGCAATTTCATCGCCGACATACTGCTCAAAAAACTGGGTCTCCGGAAATTGAAATACCAGACCTGCAAAACAGCGTACAGATTGCAAATCAACATCTTTTTGATGCAGCAGAAAACTTCCCACGCGCACATATCCGGCTTGCGGCAATAACAAGCCGTTCAAATGCTGAAGCAAAGTGGATTTTCCAGAACCTGTTGAACCCAAAATGCCATGAGCACTGCCTTCTGCAAGATGAAAATCAACGCCTTCCAGAGCGCGCTGCGCCAGCGGAGTACCCGACAGATAAGTGTGTTCCAGCCCCTGCACCTCAACCAGGGCAGATTGAGTAGACAGAGAATGAGATTTTGGAGGAGAAAGTTCAACATCAGGCGTCTTCCCGCCCGTATAATCAGGCAACGCCCGGATTAAATCATCCACCCGCAACAATCCGCCGGGAAGGTTAAGCGAAACAGCTTTCAGCGCCTGCACAGTTTGTACGGTTGCCGGTAAGCCCAAACCCATCTCTTCAAGTTCCTGAACATGGGAGAACACCTTTTCAGGCTCATCGTCCATCACCACCCGCCCCTGATGTAACACAACTACACGCCCAGCGCGAGCAGCCTCGTTCATAAAGTGAGTCACAGTGATAATGGTGATTCCCTCGTGATGCAGTTGGTCAATCAGATTCAATACAGTTCTGCGCCCCAACGGATCAAGCATAGAGGTGGCTTCATCAAACACAATACAGCGCGGGCGCATCGCCAGAATGCCCGCCAGCGCAACACGCTGAATCTGCCCGGCAGATAGGAGATAAGGCGGACGGTGCCGCAATTCCCACATCCCCACTGCCTTCAAAGAATCCTCAATGCGGCGCCGGATTTCGTCAACTGCCAAACCTAAGTTTTGTGGGCCAAAAGCCACATCATCTTCCACACTGGTTGCCACAATCTGATCTTCAGGATACTGCATGACCATGCCAACTATTGAACGAATGCGCCGTTGGTGATGCGGATCGCGGGTATCCATCCCTTCCACCCGAACAGTGCCCGCGCTGGGCAATAAAAGGGCATTAAGATGACGCGCCAGCGTGGTCTTGCCTGAACCATTAGCGCCAATCAGGGCAACATACTCACCAGCCTCAATTCGCAAGGAAACGTTTCTTAATGCCCTCATCGGCTCTGCCCCCCCTGCGGGATATTGGAACGACAGATTTTCAATCTCAATCAGAGCGCTCACGGTCTTCATTTTACCTTCTTCTGTTTCTTTTGTGTGACTTGAGAAACAAAAATATGACCAAAGGAGGATTGAATGAACGAAAATGACTCGATACAATTCAGAGATAATATAGTCCGTTATAATATCAATCTCTACTGAAGCTGTGCTATTGACCTTCTTGTACATTCCAACCAGCCTTTAGCCATGAAGGAACGACGACAATGAAAAACCATTTCAACAATCAAGTGGCAATTATTTCTGGGGCTTCGAGCGGCGTTGGACGCGAAACAGCTTGTTTACTGGCTGAAAAAGGCGCCCGCGTTGTCCTGGCAGCACGTTCAGTTGAAGCATTGGAACAACTTGCCCGCGAAATTACGCATAAAGGCGGTCAGGCGCTGGTAGTACCGACGGATGTCACAAAAATCGAACAGGTAGAGCACCTGATACAGACCACTTTAGCGCAGTGGGGGCAGATAGATATTTTGATCGCTAACGCCGGTCAGTACATTCGCTGTCCGATCAGCGAACTGACCCCGCAGATTATTGAGCAATCTATGGCGGTCAATTTTTACGGCAGTTTGTATCAGGTACTGGCGGTTCTGCCGCATATGCGCTTGCGCCGCAGCGGTCATATTGTGCTGGTGCTCACCATGGATGTCAAAACCCCCCTTCCACGAGACGCCCCTTATGTGGCAGCCAAATCGGCAATGAGCGGCTTGGCAGACGTTCTGCGCCAGGAATTGCACGGCAGCGGCGTTCATTTAACGGCCATCTATCCTGGCCGCATTGATACACCGATGATCGCCAATCTAAAATTTTTGCCAATATCGGCAAAAATTCCACCTGCAACAGTCGGGCGCGCCATACTGAAGTGCATTGAACACCGTAAGGTGCGTCTGCTGTTGCCTGCTCAAGTTCATATCCTTAACATGCTCAACTTCTTCTCACCCACTCTGGCAGATTGGGCAGTGCGGCTTTTCCGTCTGGAGGGCTGGGAGGAACATTAGAGGTGTAAGCGATGGAAATTTCGACAGTTTACCTACCCCGCGCAGCACATCCCTGGCTGCAAAAAAACCGTCTGGTGATCAAACCTGGTCCCTTAACCCCGCTGTTAGAAGAGGTGCTGACAGGGCTGAAAGAACAATTCCAAAAACAGGGACATGTCCTGTTGGATAACCCTCAGGATAAAGTGGATATCTGGATCACGACCGCTGTGTTCAATCAGCCGGTCAACTGGCGCGAAGCGCCGTTGTTCTCTGCCAAACGGTTATTCAGGCTGGCAGATCACCCTACTGTGTTCACATTCGTACAGATGAGCCGGGAGCAATTCACAAACCTGCTGGAACACTTCGAGAACGGAGCCGCCAAAGAAGAACCTGATCCCGCAGATTATCGCTTCCCAGGACTGGCGAGCAACGCTTATTTGACCTTACATGAGCAAGGCAGACGCGCCGGGGCAATCCTCTCGCTGGTGCGTCTCCTTCAATCGCAAACGATGAGCGTGCGAGTCATCCTGGTGATTGGCGAAAATCAGATCGAAGAAGCCTATACCTTCGACCTGGTTGGCGCTCATCCAAGAACAGTGTACGACGGAAACAGCGAACGGTTCTATGAAGATCTGGTACTGCGCATGATCACCGCTACCAGCACGCGCGAAGTAACGCAGCACCGGGTTGTCGGCAATCCAATCCCTCAGACAATCTGGCAAACTCTCAGCACGCCAGCCGCCATGCGCCGGGCAGGAAAAGAGCTGGGAAAGCGGCGGTTCTTCACCCGAATGGTCGAAGTCGGCAACCTGGTCAACATTCCTCTCTTTAACCATGCCATTGCCAGCCAGTACAGCGAGGGATGTTTTGCCACCTGGGATACTACCCTTGATGCATTGGTCACCACCATCACTGGCAGCGCTCGACCTGTGGAGAAAAATAACCTGAGCGACGACGAGCTGGCTGTGATTGTTTCCATGCGTGAAGATGGTTTGGGTGCGTGCGTGCGCCATGTGGAAGGAAAGCGCAACGATCCGCCTTCTTCTGAAGCAGTGGAACTGATCGGCATGGACAGCCGCCTGCCTCGTATTCGCTTGGGACAGGAATGGGAGCTGCAAAAAGAAGTACCGGTAGCGCGCTCCAAATTACATGGACACCGCGGCGTCAAATCCTTTGACCCCAATCTTGTAGAACACGTTCATCTGGATGCGCCCTATTATCATTTTCCAGTTTCCTGCTCTACCGAGGCGCAAGCAATCGGCATCATCTCCGCCTTTGCTCGCTCTGAAGCGCTCAGATACCCCGAAGATGCCCGCCAGCTGGTTTTTACCATCTTGCCAGGGCATGGTGTCGTGATCGTTGAAAAGTGGGTTGCTGGCAGAGCTCCTTTACAGTTAATCTGGGAAGCCATGGATAACAAATGGCTGGAGATAGACAATCATGTTCCTCAGGGTCCCTTTGACTATGTGAGAGATAACACGGGACGCATGAGGCTTGTTGAGGAGTAAAATTAATAAAAAATTGGTATGCGTTCTTTCTGGATTGCTCAATTCATTGTGCTTTTGGGGATGGCATTCCTTAACAGCGCTTGCCAGCCTGTCTTGACACGCTCACCAACCCCCACAGCCGATCAAGACGTATTCAAAGAAGCCCGTGCCAGAATGGTCAAAGAAACTATCGAAGGGCGCGGTGTTGCTGATCCCGGCGTGCTGCGCGCCATGCGCACTGTGCGCCGCGAACTGTTTGTTCCACCTGAGTACATCTCGCAAGCCTATGCAGATCACCCGCTACCCATCGGCTTTGGGCAAACTATCTCTCAACCGTACATCGTTGCCTGGATGACTGAACTGCTGGAATTGAAACCCGGAGAACGCGTGCTAGAGATTGGCACGGGTTCCGGGTATCAGGCAGCAGTTCTGGCAGAACTGGGCTATGTTAGCGTCTATAGCGTAGAGATCATTCCTGAACTGGCGGAGAGTGCCGGTGAGCGTCTGGATCGCCTGGGCTACCAACAAGTCCATGTGAAAACCGGCGATGGATATTTTGGATGGGCAGACTATGCACCCTATAACGCTATCATTGTAACCGCCGCTCCCGACCACTTGCCCCCGCCGCTTGTGGACCAGCTCGCTCCACACGGCCGCATTGTCATCCCAATTGGTCCTCCAGGGGGCTATCAATCCCTTTGGAAATTTGTCAACGAAGGCGATAAACTCAAAGCCTATAATCTGGGCGGCGTTTTATTCGTCCCGCTCACTGGTGAGGGCACCGGTATTTCGCCTCCTGTAAATCCCTGAAAGGGCATACATCCCTCCTGCCAATGCGTAACACAGTGCGCTACACCACAATACCCAACGGAAACCAAAGCTTAGCGCCAGCAGCGCCGCCAGAACTGCTGAAACCACCGAGGCTGAGCCATTAATGCCCCACGCCCAAGGAATAAGCAGTGTGCCCTGTGAAATGCTTGTCAGGTGACGTATCCCCGCAGGAAATGGCACGCCCATACACAATCCCAGTGGAGCCATCACCACACCAGACATCAGCAAGCGCGCCCATAGATTCCACTTAAGGGTCAATGCAAAAAGTTTCGGCAAAATCCATGGCAAACTCAATAAGCTACAGACCAAAAACAGGAAAACCAACCTTGTGTCAACCCGGTATCCCCAGCGGCTACCCAGACCAGAAAAGAACAGCAAAGAAAACAAAACCACAGAAACTGAATACGCTGGATGTCCCAGATACAACATAAAGCGCTGTATCAAAGGAATTTCTACCAGCAAAAAAGCCAAGCCCAGCAAGCCGAAGTATAGCAAGATCGGCAACCGTTCCGTTGAACCCAACGACAAATGAGGACTGCGGCGAATCAGCATCGGTAGCACAATCCATAACCCTGTTAGCAGCAGAACAAACGCCAAGATGATCAAAATCACAAAATAACCAGCGCCGCCAAAAGGCTGCCAGGTTTTACCCATTTCCGCCCATAGCGCTCTCACCTGCGACCACTTAAAGAAATGTCCAAAGAAGGGACGATCATCACTAGGGGGCGTGATGTCAAACGGATACTCAGCCAGAAATGCAGCACGCCGCTGGGTATCCAGCAAAGCTTGACAGGCTTCGTAATCCACTGCATCTGGCAGAATATTGTAAATGTTTGTCTCTTCTCTGGCGAGACCGGGCAGATATGAAAGATCAAACCATTTTTCCTGTGTAAAGCGCCGTATTTGCTCCAGTTCCCATGGTTCAAAGGGCGTCTTCTTGACCAGCAACGTGGAAAGATTATAGCCACGCCACATTGCCAGCCTGCTATATGGTTCAAGTCCAGAACGTTCCAACGCTGTCACAGCCAGGGCAAAGGCACGCAGCGACTCAGAAGGCGGCGACTGTTCCCAGCGTGCCACCACCAGCAAGCCATCCGTTTTCAGGACACGCAGCATGTCCTCAAATGCCTCGATGGTGTAACGATAATCCTCCGCTAAACTATATGCCCCCGACCGCACCGGATGGTAGGATGATGTCAGTGTCAGTACAACCACATCAAAAAGCTGCTCCGTTCGGCGAAGATAACTTCGCTCGGTTTCTACCGCGACCTCGACGCCCGGTGCAAGATAAACTTCCTTTGCAGCTTCAATAATCAAGGGATTGGCTTCCACAACTGTCACCTGTCCCGCACCCAGCGCTTGCGCTGCCACCACATCCAATCCCCCGCGCCCTTCCAGAACCAAAACCTCCGCCCCAGGCCGTAAGGCATACACAACCGCAGAAGGAAGATAAGGAACAAACGATAAATCATTGCCTTTTCGCACAATTCCACTTAAGTCGTCACCATCTACTAGCAAACCGTCCTGTGGTGGAGGCGCCTGGCGGTACTGAATGCTTAAGCCGGGCAGCGAACGAATGCTGGGACTGCGGATGACATCCACCCTGGAAAAGGAATTCCAGCGGCGATAAATGGTCTGCGCGTTTGGCATCCGCAGAGCATACGAGAGTCCTTTATAAGGTGAAAGATGCAGTTGATATAAAGTCCATCCTTCCCCGCCAGTAAGTCGTAGGGCAATATCAGGAACAGTGAGCGCAAATAATAGCCCGAGCAGAAATATAAAAGTAAATGAATGCCTTCTCAACCTGACAAGAGCAAAAACGCCAGCCAGCGCTGATAACATTGCGCTGCACACCACCACCCCCTCACCGCCCAGCCAGGAAGGCAACACAAGCGCTAACAAACATCCGATGGCAGACCCTGCCAGGTTGAAAGAATATGTCTTACCGGCAGCATCAGGAAACTGCTCCAGCAGTGTACCTATCACCAAGCCAGTAAAGAAAAACGGCGAAGCCAGCGCAATCAGGTGCAAACAAAGAATGACAGCCTGTCGGAGATCCCAGGCGATGCTGAACGAATCAAAAGGTAACCAATTGGAGAGCAAATAAGAAGACAACATTCCCAAGCCGCTGGCAAGCGACAACCAAGCTGAACGCTTCAGCGGTTCACCCTTTCCCCAAGAAGGGGAAAGCGCCAACCAGGTACCACTTACCCCGTATCCTAAAAGCGCCATGCTGATCATCATGAAAGCAAAATGATAAAACTGCGCGACTGCAAACAACCGCGTCTGATTGACTTCAAAAAGCAAACCGGCGGCAGAAAGCAGGAAAATGAGCGGGTAAATTGCTCTATCCATCAAAGAGCCTTGTTTGATTCTTCCTTACCGAATCATAGTGTATTTGTTTAAGCTGAAAAATACCATTGCAAAAACCTTTACAAAATTACAATTGTATGTACAATAGCAATAATTTTAAAACGACATCGCAGGTGTAACTTATCGGATTTACTCAAAAGGCTTGTGCTTCTTCCATCCGTAGCAGCACCTCCAAATATATTACCGCAAATCGAAACCGCCGTTCCTGTCAACGGCGTGTGCTTTATATCGAAATCCTGCTTGATCGTATCATCAAAGCACATTATTTGTGTTATTCAGTGGTTTTGGGCTCGACCACTGACAATACTTCTAAAGTAAGGAGCAAAGATCATGAACCAAATATATTCCCCTTCCTCCAATCCCTACAACCCATTTCAGGTAGCCCAGCAGCAACTGGATGAGGCAGCCCAAATCCTGCAGTTGGATCCAGCAGTGCACGAATTTTTGCGCTGGCCTATGCGCGAGCTGAAGGTCACGCTACCAGTGAAGATGGATGACGGCAGCACACGCATCTTTCATGGATTTCGCGTTCAATATAATGATGCGCGTGGACCCATCAAGGGCGGTATCCGTTATCATAGTGAGGAGACGATAGACACGATCCGTGCTCTGGCAGCCTGGATGACTTGGAAAACTGCCGTGATGGACTTGCCGCTAGGCGGCGGCAAGGGAGGCATCATCTGCGATCCCAAGATGTTGTCAGCCGGCGAACTGGAACGCCTTAGCCGCGCCTACATCCGTCAGGTGGGACGTTTACTTGGTCTGGAGAAAGATGTGCCAGCGCCAGACGTATACACTACCCCTCAGATTATGGCATGGATGGCAGATGAATTTTCCTTCCAGCGCGGCTATACAGAGTTTGGCATGATCACTGGCAAGCCTATAGCGCTGGGCGGTTCAGCCGGACGGGGCGATGCCACCGCGCGCGGCGGGATGTACTGTCTGCGCGAAGCCAGCAAAGCGCTTAAACTAGACCTAAAAGATGCCCCTACTGCCATTCAAGGATATGGAAATGCCGGTTCGTTTGCGCACAAACTCGGCAAAGAATTGTTAGGATTAAAAATCGTTGCAGTTTCAGATTCGCGCGGAGGGATTTATCATCCCGACGGTCTCGACTATGAGCAGGTATTGGCGCATAAAGTCAGAACCGGCTCCGTGGTGAATTTCCCCGGCGCTCAATTTGTCACCAATGAGCAATTGCTGGAACTAGACGTAACCGTTCTCATTCCCGCTGCGCTGGAAAACGCCATCAATGCCTCCAACGCTGACCGCATTAAAGCCAAAGTTATCGCCGAACTGGCAAACGGACCCACAACGCCGGAAGCGGACCGTGTGCTCTTCGCCAAAAACATTTGCGTCCTGCCCGATTTTCTCTGTAACGCCGGCGGTGTCACTGTTTCTTACTTTGAGATGGTTCAAAATTCCTATGATTATTATTGGGAAGAAGCGCTGGTTCATGAGCGGTTAGATAAGAAAATGACCACTGCCTTCTGGACTGTGCATGAAGTAGCCGAACGCTACAAAGTTCACTACCGCACGGCGGCTTATCTGGTTGCGGTAAACCGTGTAGCAGAAGCAGTTCGCTTGCGCGGCTGGGTATAACCTACTTCCTTGTTTTTTTGAGCTGTCTAGGACAGTAAAGTACTGTCTTGGACAGCTCCCAGAAGAAATGGAGGAATATACCCATGTCCATCATTCCACCTGAATCTTCCAAAATTCTGGAAATCTATCTATTGCTTGCCCAATATCCTATGCTTGCTTCGCCTATTCGCCGCCGAATGCGTGAAGAGCTGTTTCGGCGCGGGATTATCACGCCAGAACGCTTTGAGGAGGAAGTCAGAGAAAAAGCAATCCTCTCGCAAAAGCGGGAAGGGGTTTTCGATCCCCTGCGTGAAGAAAGCGCTGAACAATGGGAACTGCGTTACCACCGTATCCAAAGAACGCTGACCGACTTTTACTTTGCCTACAATCTGCCGCTGGAATTGCTCCATCAAATTGTGGACAGTGTCCTGGCAGACCGAACCAATGGAGAAACGCAGCCTGTTTCATCTAATCTCACCCTGCGCTTTAACCCTGAGCTTGCGCCGCTGGAGATGGTGTTGCGGCAGGCTGAAGAGTTTGAAGCGCTTCCGCCCGATCAGAAAGCACAGGTAGAGCACCATTTACAGGAACTGCGCGTTGTGCTGCTCAAAAGCTTGTTTAGCGATCAATTGGCGTTTATCCATATTGCCAAACACTGGTTCACCACGGCTGACTTCAATTACGTCCTCAAACATCGTATTGGCACCGGGAAAATTGGCGGTAAAGCAGCCGGCATGTTACTGGCATACAAGATTTTGCAGCAAACCGCACCTGAGATTGCCCATCAGATTGTTCTGCCGCGATCCTACTTCATTGGCGCAGACGTTTTTTATGACTTTCTGGCGTTGAATCACCTGGAATTCGTTAATCAAAAATACAAGTCAGCCGAACAAATCCGCGAGGAATACGCCAAAATCCAAGAAAGATATGCCAATGCCAGATTTCCTGAGGAGATTGCCGAGCAGCTACGCGAAGTCCTGAACCAAGTGGGTAACACACCGCTCATCGTTCGTTCTTCCAGTCTGCTCGAAGATAATTTCGGCGCATCTTTTGCCGGCAAATATATGAGCATCTTCTGTCCTAATCAGGGCAGTCTAAAAGAAAATCTTTGTGACTTGACACTAGCCATTCGTCGTGCCTATGCGAGCATCTTCAGCCCAGACGCCATATTGTATCGCCAGCGCATGGGATTGCTGGATTACAATGAGCGGATGGCTATCTTGTTGCAGGAAGTACAGGGGCAGCGATATCGTCAATTTTATTTTCCAGCTATTGCCGGGGTTGCCTACAGTTATAGCCCAATCGTCTGGAACCCGCGTTTGCGGCGTGAGGATGGCTTTGTACGTATGGTCGTTGGGCTTGGGACGCGCGCCGTTGAGCGGACAGCTAACGATTACCCGCGTCTAGTTAGCCTGAGCCATCCCCAACTGCGTCCTGAAATAACCCCCAAAGCAATCCGCTACTATTCGCAGCATTTTATGGATGCTCTTGATTTACAAAATAACACGCTGGTTACATTGCCGGTGGAAGCAGTGTTAACTCCCAACTTTCCAGCTTTACGCTGGATTATTTCCATTTTCGATGGCGATGTGATCCGTCCCCCATTGTCGCTTGGCTTAAGTTCTGATTCACATGAGTTTATCGTTACATTCGATAATTTGTTGAAATCGCCTGAATTTGTTTCACTGCTAAAGACTACGCTGAAACGTCTGGCTGAAAACTATAAAAAAACAGTGGACATTGAATTTGCCGTCTCTGTCTCTCATGGGAATGATGGGAAACCCAAGCTGATGCTTCACTTGCTGCAATGCCGCCCTCATCATAGTTGGAGTTTTGAGGGTGTTAATGTAGCCATTCCCGAAGACATTCCAAATGAAAACATTCTTTTTGTCTGTAACCGTATGGTACCGGTAGGACGCGTCTCAAAGGTCGACTATGTGGTTTTTGTTGATCCGGACATCTATTATCAGCTTTCAAAACCACACGAATTCACCGAAGTTGCCCGGAAAATTGGGCAGTTGAACAAAGCTCTAGAGGAACATTCATTTATCCTTATTGGTCCGGGGCGCTGGGGATCAACCGATTATTTGCAAGGGGTCCCAGTTACGTATGCAGATATTTTCAACACGCGTGCACTGATTGAATTAGCCAGTCAGAAGGGTGGATACTCCTCTGAACCATCCTATGGGACGCACTTCTTTCAGGACCTCGTTGAATCTCAGATTTATCCACTGGCAATTTCAGCCGAAGAGAAAGCCGATTACTTACGAATCGAGTTTCTGAAGCAAGCTGCCAACCAGATTCAGGAGTTTATCCCCGAACAATCCCCCTCAATGAACTGCATTAAGGTGATCAGGATCAAGAGCGAATGCCCGAACAGTGATTTAGAAGTCTTAATGGATGGGCGTAAGGCAATTGGTTTCTTTAGAAAATAAGATGAGCAACACAGCGCTTTCTCTGCAAGCACACAAAACACAACTACCGCCAACTAGAATGTCCCCAAATCCTGTTGCAACTCATCAGCTTTTTCTTTATAATCATTTTAGTAAATTCGCCAAGTATTCATCAGTTAAGTCTGGAGGAGGTGTCCAATGGCTACAGTACAAGATTTATTGCGAGTCAAAGGAAACGATGTCTGGTGGGTGCGTCCAGATACCCCAGCCATTGAAGCGCTTAAACTAATGGCAGAAAAGAACATCGGTGCCCTGCTGATTTTAGACCAGGAAGGCAAAGTGTCTGGCATCATCTCAGAGCGTGACTTTGCCCGGCATATTGCAAAAGTTGGGCAATGCATTGTCGATGAACCGGTAGGCAACTATATGACCCAGGAAGTGATCGGTGTACGACCGGAAACGACGATAGATGAGTGCATGCTGCTGATGACCAGACAACGCATCCGCCATCTACCAGTCGTCACCCAAGAAGGTAAGCTGGTAGGTATGATTTCTATCGGTGACGTTGTCAAGCAGGTGATCGCCGACCAATCTATTCTCATAGCCAGCCTAGAAAATTACATTCTGGGTCGAGATTATCCCAGATAAAATGACTGGTATCATGAATGCTTTTCTGCTCAGGTGAAAGATAACACCTGAGCAGATTTTTGCCCTGCCAAATGCTGGAAATTCATTTTGAGCAGGCAGAAACTCTAAATACCTGCATCTATCCGTTGATTTGTGGGTTAATACCAAAAGCAATCTAAAAAATCGAGGCACCTGACGCATGATGAAGATGATTCCAATGTCGCTTAAAACAAAAACGACCCTCCCTTTATTCTGGCAAGGTTCAGCAGACACCATCATGTTCAATCCGGACCAGTTGCGCCAGCTTCTGCTCCAATTGGATAAACCGCTTTACGTGGTTCAAAAAGACGGTCAAATCGGGGTATCTGTCGAAGGCTCACCAACTGTGCAAAGTGATTTCCCTTTAGTCGCTTATGCTCCTCCATTGCCTATTGAACGACTTGGCAATTCGGCTTTTCGCACAGCTTATCACACTCATTATGCATATTACGCCGGTTCAATGGCAAACGGAATCTCATCAGAGGATTTAGTGATCGCCTTGGGAAAAGCAGGGTTGCTGGCTTCATTTGGCGCAGGGGGATGCTCGCCGGAGCGCATCGAGTCCGCCATTCAAAAGATTAAGGCGGCACTGTCAGATCAACCATTCGCCTTCAATTTGCTCAACAGTCCCAATGAACCCGCTCTAGAGCGGCGAACGGTGGAATTATATCTTCAACACGGTATCAGCATCATTGAGGCATCTGCCTACATGATGCTGACCAGTAATCTGGTCTGGTATCGCGCAGCGGGATTATCGCAAGGGGAGAATGGACAACCCATCATCAAGAATCGAATGATTGCCAAACTTTCCCGCAAAGAAGTGGCGCGCAAGTTTTTAGCCCCCGCTCCAGCGGAAGTCCTCAATCAGTTGGTCAGCGAAGGACGTATCACTCCTTTGCAGGCTGAGCTGGCGCTCAGGGTGCCGATGGCAGATGACATTACCGTTGAAGCCGATTCGGGTGGGCATACCGACAACCGCCCTCTGATTGCGCTGGTGCCCGCCATTCGGGCGCTGCGTGACGAATTGCAGGAAAAGCACCAGTTTATAACACCAGTGCGGATAGGCGCGGCTGGCGGGATCGGCACACCCGAAGCAGCATTGGCAGCTTTTATGTTAGGCGCGGATTACATCGTAACAGGCTCTATCAACCAAAGCTGCATAGAGGCTGGAACTTCAGCACACACCAAAAACCTACTTGCCCAAGCAGAGATGACTGATGTCGCTATGGCACCCGCCGCCGATATGTTTGAGATGGGTGTCAAAGTGCAGGTGTTGAAACGCGGCACAATGTTTGCTATGCGCGCTCAAAAGTTGTACGAACTATATTCGCGGTACGAGTCGCTGGAGGAAATCCCACCCAAAGAGCGCGAGCGTCTGGAAACGCAGGTGTTCAAAAAGACCTTTCGTGAGGTCTGGGACGACTGTGTGCGTTTCTTTACCGAGCGCGACCCGCGACAACTAGAGCGCGCCCAAAGTAACCCCAAAGACAAAATGGCTCTGGTTTTCCGATGGTATCTGGGACTATCCTCGCGCTGGTCAAATATCGGTGAACCGGGGCGTGAGATGGATTATCAAATCTGGTGTGGCCCAGCCATGGGCATGTTCAACGACTGGGTGCGCGGCAGCTATTTGAGCGACCCGGCTAATCGTCATGTAGTGGATGTGGCTTTGCACCTCTTAACGGGTGCAGCTTACCTCGCTCGTCTGCGCGCATTAGAAATGCAGGGAGTTATTCTGCCACCCTCGCTAACACGCTATGTTCCCGAAAAACCGATGATTTAGCGCCAATAGCTCTAACAGCTCTCGGTTTTTACACATCTTTTCCTGCCGCCGCCTAGCACGGCTAAATAGAGTTCACTCACTCGCATCGGGTTTGTTTCACACTTAAGCTAGTCTGTGCATTTGACCAAGTGAACCTTCCACTCTGCCGGCGGTACCTTATCTGCAAGCACCGCCAGTGTCAGGACATAATCCCCCCAACGCTGCCACCTCACATCCCACCTGTCACTTTCAACAACGAATGGGCAGAATACATTGAGCGGCGACCAGCCTGCCCCTTCTTCGAATACTCTGGTCACCTCAACCTGTCGCGTATCCAGACGAAGACCTTTACCCAGCGCTTTGAGCATAGCTTCCTTTGCACTCCATATCAAGGTTGCCAGAAAATGGGTCTCTGAAGCGGATGCACAAATCAGTTCCGCTTCGGAAGCAGTGAAATAGTCTGTCACGAACGCTGCCGAGCGGGATTCAATGCGCTCAATGTCTGCTCCAACTCGAAAGAAAGGCTGAAAAGTAACCGCGCAAAACGCCGCCTGCTCCCGATGGCTAATGCTCAGGCTGCACTCCAGCATCCGTCCATTCAGCATCACATACGGCACACCTTCGGGGGAATTGTTGATCTCGATTTTATCCAGTGGTGCATTTACGAGCTCCGGATGGCTGGCGTGTAATAAACGCTTCGCTGCCCAGCGTCCATTTAACCACTCGGCGCGGCGTTTGGCAAAGCGCTTAGTGCTCAGAACGCGGTATTCCTCTGATGAGAGAAAACTCAAAGCTTCAGGCGGTTTTGCAGCCGACACCAGCCAGTACACCCCTGGCTCTATCATGGGGCAACTTCCTCATAAAAACATACCGCCCCCTCTCCAATCATTTGAGAAGGGGCGGTATTTGTGTTTTAGTTCGCCCCGCCAGTCAATCGCTTGAATGGTTCAAGCAGTCCCTTCTCTGGCGCATAGGGCAATGGAGAGGTGCGATAATCCTTCAACTCCAGATATACGCAGCCATCTGCATCTACCACGCGCGCGTCAAAACGCAAATTCCCTGTTTCGTCTGACTGCGGGATCACTTCTGCATAGACAGGCATATCTTTGGCGCAAGCCCGGTAAAAAGTGAGGCTGCCAATCGAGCGAGGCAGTGCCAGCACGCCCATTTTCGCTGCTTCCCAAATGCCCGCTGTCTGGAAGCACAACTCCACCAGCATTGCTGGGCCTGCCAACGGGCTGCCATTCTCAACAACTGCGTGACCGTTGCGCATTCGTCCCAGAATACCCTCGCCATTGGTTTGGATGCCTTCCAAGATTTGAAAGGTTGGTCCGTGGAAATACAACCGATAGATGTCTTCCGCACCAACCAGCGTCTCTTTCCATTGCGGAGGATTAATCGTTGGGGCTGGCATCTCTTTGCCCAGCTCCATATGCACCATTCCAGAAAAGTGCACCATATGCTCCACGCGTCCTGAATGCAGTGGTAAATCAGACTCAAGAGTGACATAAGCCACCAGACCGCTTGCCTCGCGCACCATTTGGGCTTTCCATATCACCCGCCGCGCCTGATTGCGATAAAATTTGAACGGCAGCAAAAACTGGATGTTTTCCAGACGGCTGACGGTAAATCCCTGTTTGGGCGCAGCCAATACTGAGGCGATATGTCTGGCTGCTACAACAAACCCCTCAATGCCCACCACACCCGGCAAAACTGGAATACCGTTCAAGGCATGGTCGCGCAGGAAGGATTCAGAATTTGGGTCCAACTCAGCTTCGAGCAGGATACCATCCTGCAAGCTCAGGTCAGTCAATTGACTGAGCATTTTGTGGATTGCTTTGCCTTCCCGCAGCGCCGTATTAGCGCGCATCAGATTGATGCCTGCATTGGGACAAGCGGGAGCTTCTAAAACACCCAGCGAACCAGCCAGAACAACCTCGCCACTGCCTGCCATAAGTTCTTTGCGTACACATGGCGCACCCTCAGCCGGCGGTATCATCTCAATGCCTGCCATTTTCATCAGTTCAGGGACATGTCCGCGGCTTGCCATGCCAACCTCTGCCCATGCGCCCCAATCTACTACCAGCGTCTTAACTGCTGGGTTCTGGCGGCGCATTGCAGAAGCAATTTTGCTCAACAAGTCATTCGCCGCAGAATAGTCCACCTGTCCAGCATTGCCAAACCTTCCGGCAACCGATGAAAACAGCACAATTGCTCCTGGTTGCACTTGTGCTTCCAGCAACGCCTTGTACAAATGAAAGAAACCATCCGCTTTGACCTGAAGGGTCTGCCGAACTTCCTCTAACGGTTTACTTTCCAGCTTACGGCTGCGTTCAAAGCCGGCAGCGTGGATTAACACATCCAGACGACCCTCTTGCTGGATAACCCGCTGTACTGCCGCATGCACGGCAGAAAAGTCCGTTACATCACAAACAAGATACTCTACCTTACCGCCGCGGCGGCGAATTTCAGCCATCGTCTCCAGCGTGGAAGCTGCGCGTTCCAGCGCTGCCAGTTTTTGCTCCACCTCGACAAACGCAGGGCGCCCGCCCGCCTGCTGCGCCATCCGCTGCAACAACGCTTTGCGGAATGCTTCACGGTCTGCTTTCAGTTGCAGAATATCGGGATCACTGCTCTCAGGCAACGGTGACCGTCCAAGCAAATAGAACGTGCTCCGCTCAATCTGCGCTAGATCAAGCAACACCGGCGCGATGATTCCCGCAGTTCCACCGCTTACCAGAAATACGCTGCCGGTTTTCAAGTCAAAATTCACCATCTCCGGCAAGGGCTGATCCCGAAGAACAATCGTGAAACGTAAGTCACCCTCATAGCCAACTTCGACCACTGCCGGATCGCTCAGCGTCTCTTCGAGCAGGCGAGAAGCAATAGTTTTTGCAGCAACGTCAGACGAAAAATCTACCACTTTTACTAGGGTATCAGGGCGCTCACGAGCAAGGGCTTTGGCAAACCCGCTGACAGCGCCACCCATCGGCGCAGTAGCACCTTGCGGACCGTAACCATGCAGACCACCCAGCCGCGTGGCACAGACCAGGAACGGTGAGCCGGTGATGCCTCTCATCAGTGTATAGAGAGCATATACTCGTTGCTGCATGGCTTCCTGCCAGCCTTCAAGGGTCAGGTCTTTCAACTCGGGTTCAATATCCAGTGCCGGCAGGAAATAGACGCCGTCAATCTTGCCCCCTGCTTGCCACTGCTGGATATGTTCTTCTACTATATCAGAAGATGATGCTTCGAAAACATTGACCTTGTGCTTTTGCAGCAACCGTACCAAAGCATCGGCGACTCTTCCTTGATCACGCACGACCAGCACCCGCTTGCTTTCTTCCAATCCGACCCCAGTTGGGAGACACAAATCAAGACGCGGCCGTAACACCGGCACGGGTACACGTCGGCGAATAACCCCGCTCTTTTGCTCGGAAGGCTGGCTGATTTTGCTTTCCAACTCTAGGGATACCTCCTCAACGCTTTCTTCTGGTACGGGTTGAGCTTTTTCCACATCAATTTTACCTGTGTCTGGCAGCCTTGTGGACCGGATTGCCTCTTCCACAAAGGCAATCACCTTTGCCAGGGTGTTGTAGTCCGCCAGCCGCAAGTCCTCACGACGCGGAATGTCATACAACCCGCGCACCGAAGCGAACAGCTCCGCCTGTTTCACCGTGTCAATCCCTAAATC
>DAOTYY010000052.1:0-4457 GCA_034434695.1 Anaerolineaceae bacterium | reverse complement strand
CTCTCGCCATCGCAGTATCATCAACTTCTTTGTAAATGTGCTGTGCGGCTTGATTGCTTACTGCCGCCGTCCATCAAAACCGTCTTCGGGCTTGGACGAGTACCTGCCCTTGCCCGCCTAACCCGAATTCACGTTAATTACACTTAAATCTGCTAGTGGGATGGGTATGCAGACACGCGTGTGCCTGCATACCCCATCGAGAAATGTAGGATTACCAGTATTTGGTCAGAATCTCATCCTGGGCTTGTTTTAGTTTATCCATTACGTCCAGAGAAGGATTCAGTACCAATTCCTGTGTAACTGCTGCGAGAGCATCCATTGTCTCATTGTAAAACGGGCTGACATCGGATTTGTGGCCATGCTTGGTGAGGTTATCTCGGCTGTCGGCGTAGAACTGGCTGTCAAAGATTGGATTCTGCAAAGCCGAAGCAGTAGCCGGGATGCCATAGTTTGCCTTTGCCCAAGGGGCTAACACCGCCGGGTTGTAGAAGAAGTTAATGAAGGTCATAGCGTTATCTACATTTTTGGCACCGCTGGTGACAGCCCAGGTTTCAGTGTTCATGAAGACATAGCCTTGGTTACCCTTCATACCTGGGGGCACACCAATTTTTACCTTACCAGATTCAAACCGTTCTTTCAATCCGGTAATATAAATATATGACCATGTGCCACCGCGTACCGCTGCAGCACTGCCATCTACGAATGGGGCTTCTGTAGCTGACCAATCTCCTGTGAATGCCACCTCGGGGACACATTTGTTCTGTAAAAGGGTGCGCCACCAGTTAATAGCCTCCACTGTGGCTTCGTTAGCAAAAACGGGTTTGCCTTCCTCATCAAAGATTTGTCCACCAGCCGACCAAACCAGCGGTGCAAGACCTTGTTGAACTGCAGCAGAATGGCGACCTGCAAAGAATGTTGCCACAAATTTACCCTCTTTGCTCAGCCGTTCGCATTCCTTCATCCAATCTTCAGCCTGTGCTGGCAAGCCATTGGGAAGCATGGCAACATCGTAATACCAGTTGCCGCCGCCAATGAAGGTTCCAACAGCATAACGTTCACCTTTCACCTCATTGAGCGTTTTTTCAAATTCATTCAAATCGCTGTAAAAGAAGGTGGACGCAATCTGGTCCTTGATGTTCATTAATGCTCCGGCATTGACCAGACCTTGCACATATTCATAGGCAATCATGATCAGGTCTGGCATGTCACCACCAGACTGGGCAGCCAAAGCAACCTTTTTCGCCATTTGATCCCAGGCGACCTGTTCGTAATTGACTTTGATTCCAGTGGTTGCCTGGAAGGAGTCAATAGCCTGTTTTAGCATCACAGGGCGGCTGTCTTCGGTATTCGTGAGATCGTAGAATCCCCAGATATTCAGCTCACCTGCTTCAGCAGGCTTCTCAACTACAACGGTCTTTTCGACCTCTTTCTCTACTACCACTGTTTCCACGATCTTTTCAGGAGTGGGAGCAGCAGCGGGGGCGCAAGCAGTAAGTGCCATCATTGCGATGGTTAGCGCCGCAAAAACAACTAACAAGGCTTTCTTCATGGGTTTCCTCCTTTTGTAAAATAAAAAGTTTTGCGAACATAGAATTGGGACAATTATTGTTTTTTTATATTCTTTTCTCGGTTTTGAATTTTCCAGCTTTACCTCCTACCTGATACTTAACAGACCTCGCTTAATGAATAGCACCATGAACGCGCTGTCTGATACATTGCTTGCAGATTTCTAAAGGGGGTGCGCGGTGCCAGGTTATTTCCTTCACGCAGGATGAATCTGCCGCCCTCACATATTCCTGAGTTCAAGATGCGTAAGGTTTCTTTGCAGATTTCTTCTTCCGTCCTGTTTTTGAGGAGCATAACATTTGGACCACCCCAAATTGTGACCTCATTGCCCAATTCCTGGCGCAGGGTGGAGAAGTCTACTGGAAATCCTGTATCAAACTCGTAGACTCCAACTTCATCGCGCAATAGTTTAAAGTGACGTTGAGCGTTACCACACAGATGTATCTTGACACGATCGGCGGTTGTTACACCTGCTTTCAGGCGTTTATAAAGCGGAAGCTTATAGACAACAGCCTCGGTATTATGTTCTCTAATAAAAGTGGAAGAGATTTCCATCATCAATAATCACCATCTTGAAGAGGTTTTTCGAGGGGTGCTATCGCGAATGACCAGTTCCGGCTGCATATATACGCTGCTTAATTCGATGGGTTTTCCTTCCTTGTATGCCTGAATCCGTCTGTGTAATTCGCGCATTGCCAGTTTTCCAGTTTCGATGTGTTTGCGACGAATGGTGGTGAGCGGAGGAGTGTAATAAGCGGTTTCGGGAAAATCATCAAATCCTGCAATAGCAAGATCCTGAGGGATGCGAATCCCTAATCTTGGCGCTGCGTGAAGCACACCCAGTGCCATTTGGTCACTGCTGACGAAAATCGCGTCCATTTCTGGATAGTCCTGCAGCAATTTCTTGAGGCAAGGTTCACCGCATTCTGCTTTCCAATTACCCTCTGCAATTTGGCGTTCTGTGGGAACAATTCCTGCCTCAAGCAATGCCTCGCGCCAGCCTGTAAGACGTTGGTTTGCCTCCCATCCATCCGAAGGACCAGTAATGATACCAATTTGCCGATAGCCCTGTTCTAATAAATGCCGTGTTGCCAGATAAGCCCCATGTCGATCATCTGGACTAACTACGGAGGTGCCAGGAACTGGACG
Source organism: Anaerolineaceae bacterium (assembly GCA_034434695.1). GTDB lineage: Bacteria > Chloroflexota > Anaerolineae > Anaerolineales > Anaerolineaceae > DYEC01. Next base: position 1,742 of record DAOTYY010000052.1, on the reverse strand, counting down.
TGCATTCATAAATACAATAGGAAAACTAGTTAAAAATTCAACTTGCTCTGGCTTGCGCCACCAGGCATAATTGTTGCCGTATTCCGGAACTACCCAAATAATCCCGCTGACCTGATGAGCAAGTAACATGCGAACCCAATCTTCAAGATTTTCGGGTATCGGGTCGTCCAAAATCGTTAAGATCAATGAATAGCCGTATTCCACAGCCTGTCTTTCAATACCGGTCAAGAATAGATGCGGACCAATGTATTCCAGACTGCTGACCGTCACACCAACATTCATGGAGCTTTGCTTGACAAGGTTACGTGCTACCAGATTAGGCTGATAACCCAACTCTTGAATCAGTTTTTGAACTCGCTGTCGGGTTTGCAAAGAAACATTAGGCGAGTCATTAATCACACGAGAAACCGTCTGCGCTGACACACCTGCTCGAATAGCAATGTCCTTGATCGTACAGCGATAACTTTTTTTCATACCGGGATGCCTTCTTGCTGGAGCATCTCCAGTGCTTTTTCAGCCTCTTGGAGAGTTAGGTTGCGATGATGACCGTTGGGGTCTTGTTCCCAAAGTGACAGCACAAATCCTTGTCCGCCTAGCTCTCGGACGATTTTTTGTGCCCCAGCAGGGGTAACATATACTTGGCAGAGTTTATGGTGACGACGAATTTCAGTCAGCAGCTCCAGCCAGTCCTCCGCAGGAGGAGCTCCATCGCCAGGAATCCATTGGATACCTTTCAGTTGTTCAATTTCCAGCAGGCTTTTCAAGTGGGACAGTTGCCCTTTCCCATCCAGGTGATAAAAGGGGAACTGCATTGCCTGACAGCAGGTTATCAATGTTGGCAGTACAAACGTTTTGAACATGCGTGGCGAGATCATATAGCTGAAATCGGATTGCAGCATATAACCACTTGCAGGCATCCATAACGGCGCCCAGCTTGAGAAGCCATGTTTGGCGGTCTCAAGGAGTTGGTTGAGTTGTGAAAATACTTGAAGCCAGACATCGGCAACTTCTTTGCAAAGTCTAAGCACTTCTTGTGGTGTATCAACAAGATCAAGCAGTAACTTTTCGACCCCTCGTAGACTCGCCAAAATGTCCAGTATTCCGCCCAAATCAGGGTAACCTATTGTAAGAAGCTGTTCCCATCGTTGTACAGCCGCTTTAAAAATGCTTAATACGCGTTGGTAATATTGATTTTCTGGGTCAAGGGATAATGAAACAGTTTTGAGGTTCTCCTCTTTTAGAATTGGTTTAAACCATGTGATTCCGTTTGCATATCTTACCTGACTCCCTAGAAAAGCAGCGAGAATTCCCGGCCCAAAATTTAACCACCATCGGGGATATGCATCACCCAGCCAGTGTACAGATTGAATGACTGCTTCAACTTGCAAAAGCACTTGTTCAGGTGTCAAGTTTGAATCAAATTGAAAAAGATTGGGATAAAGATGCTCGTACGTGAAATTGCTTCTGACATCGAAAGCCTCAATGACTACAAGGGGGCGATCAAGTTTACCTTGCCACCACAGTAGCCAGTCATTTCTCAACTTTGTCCAATAGTTATTTGTAAATTGGGATAGCGTGGTCATTCCGCTGCATTTGTCTGTATTCTTAACTCACCTTACGCAGATTTGAGTAAACTTGGTGTATGAAAAACGGCAAACTCCTGGACTTGTACAGCGACTATCTGATAAGCGCCTTTGGGCAAACCACCGCGACCGGGCTGTCCTCCCTGTTGGATGGTGAAG
>DAOTYY010000051.1:0-42729 GCA_034434695.1 Anaerolineaceae bacterium | reverse complement strand
AGAAGAAGAAGTTAATATCCTGGGAGAGGATCTTCTTCTTGCTGATCATTATGATCATAGCGGCGCAAAAGTGCAAAATTTTGCACAAACGCCGGCGGTTTCGCTGCAAACTTCTGCACAAACGCCGCTTTCGGCGCAGCTTCTGGGCGGGCTGCAGGCGGCGGGATAAAAAACCGACCAACGCAGTGTACAAACTTGCGCTACATTTCCCCCTCTCCCTCCTATGGGAGAGGGGCAGGGGGTGAGGGTCAAACCCGCCTGTGCAAGTTACAAACTTGCGTTGCATTTCCCCCTCTCCCTCCTATGGGAGAGGGGCAGGGGGTGAGGGTCAAACCCGCCTGCGCAAGTTACAAACTTGCGCTGCATTTCCCCCTCTCCCTCTATGGGAGAGGGGCTAGGGGTGAGGGTCAAACCCGCCTGCGCAAGTTACAAACTTGCGCTACAACTTTTGTAGAGCAAGATTGCATCTTGCCCAGCTTTACACGGAAACCCAAGCCGCAGGTGCGCAAGTTACAAACTTGCGCCACATTTCCCCCTCTCCCTCCTATGGGAGAGGGGCTAGGGGTGAGGGTCAAACCCGCCTGCGCAAGTTACAAACTTGCGCCACAAAACCTTGTAGGGCAAGTTTTCAACTTGCCCAGCCTTACACGGAAAACCGAGCCGCTCTATAGATGCGCAAGTTACAAACTTGCGCCACAATGCAATTTACAAACTTGCGCTGCAACGCAAGTGACAAATTTGCGCTGCAATGAGCCTCGCAGGGTAAAATTTCCTGAAGCTCAGGCATCAGTCTATGACTTGAGTTCTCATGAGCCTTTACGCAAGAGGGTGTTGAAAAATCGTGTTGGGTGCATAGCTATACAAAAAAATACCACATCTTAACCCTAGTTATGGGAGCGGCTTTTGTTTTTTCAACCATCTCAGTCATCGAGAAGTTTTCAAAAACAAAGTTGAATTACATGGCGGTAAAGCGGTGCATTTTTCGGTAAGGGAAATCTTTTGAAAAGAAGTTCTAGGGAATTACAGCTTGGCAATGGTATGTTATTCTGACGCGCGGACAATTTCTATTGCATCTCCCAAGCACACATTCATCCGGGCAGCGGCACTGCCATTGACAACGCACAGAGCAAGATAACCAGAACTGTCCATCAATGCAATCAGCTCACCGGGGTTGCCTTGACCGAATGTGCGCATTACAGGAAGGCGATAAGCCTGACCTAATAGCCTTGCTTCTAACGTGCTCCAGCCTTGCACATGTTCAGCTTGCAGATTGGTCGCAACGTTGCCGAAGCGGTCAATATGGATGACCGCTCCACGCCAGCCGCCGGGAAGCGGTTGCACAGTTGGCAATTTCAGTCTTTGTAGGTTGTGGATAAGACTACCCAAATCCGATAGCGGTATGCCGTTTGCAAGGTGAGCGCCTACCGGAGCAAAAATGTCGCGTCCGTGAAAGACGTTGCTGACCTTTGGCAGCCAGTATTGTGGACGGTTTAGATGGACAATTTCCACCTGCTGGTTTTGTGCTTCGGCTTCAGCCAGCACGAGGCTGATCAAACCATTATCTGGCAAGACAAAATACTGTTCACCTAGACGGGCTGCCAGCGGACGGCGCTCTGTACCTACCCCCGGATCTACCACCGCAATATGCACAGCGCCCGGCGAGAAGTAGGGTGTGCTGCGCGCTAGCGTCAAGGCACCTTCCAACACTTGCTGTGGGGTGATCTCGTGGGTAATATCCACAATTTGTGCATCCGGGCAGATGCTCAAGATGACCCCTTTCATGATGCCGGGGTAACCATCGCGGGTACCAAAATCGGTGGTCAGTGTGATGAGTTTCACCGCGCTCCTCATCCAGAAACATGATTCTTTTGTGTTAGATTTGGGTTGTCATTATGATTATAATTGAGTTGTTGAGAAACGCAAACTGCGCTTATGTATCGTGGAAAGACAACATAGTTTTCGTATAGGTACTCTAATGAAGAGCTTTTTCACCTTTTCTGTTAGCCTTTCGTTTTCTTGCTTTTTGCTTTTGGCTATGCTATAAGGGGGTTTAACTGTTATGTTGAGGTTCTAGGATGAGACGTATCTTGATTGTAGACGATGCTCTAGATTTTGGAAGATTGCTGCGCGATGCGGTGATGTCCATTGCTCCAAATTTGCAGGTTCTGCTAGTGCCTTCAGCGGAACAGGCAGTTTTGGAGGCTGCCTTTCAGGTGATAGATCTACTCATTGCTGATATTCGCCTTCCGGGTATGTCAGGGGTTGAACTAATCCAAAAGATGCGCCGCCGCTATCCTGATCTGAAAATATTACTTATCACCGGGTTGCAGGATGAAAATCTTGAGCAGGTCATTCCTTCCCTTCAGGTGCAGGGATTCTTTCACAAACCGCTGGATGTGCCAGTTTTTTTGGAGACTGTTCGGGCAATTCTAGATGAGCTGCCCGAAACCGAACAGGAATTTGCTCCAGCTACGGTTGAGGAAGAAACTTCACCGATCCGTCTGTCCGATATTCTGACAGATTTGCGGAAAAACCTCGCTGCGCAAGCAGTCATCCTGCTGGATGAGCGCGGCAGGGCGGTAGCGGTAGCTGGCGATTATCCTGCGGCTGATTTTGAAACTGCCTGGGTGCCTTTGCTGATGGCAGTGCAGAGTGCTATGACGAAGGTGACTCGATTACTTGATTCTGGAAAGGCGTGCTGTCTATCTGCCTGGCAGGGAAAGGAGCGTAACTTGTTCCTGTTGCCGATTGCTGATCTGGCGCTGGTGCTGGTCTTACAAGGTGAGGATGCGGCACGGCAACTGGATAAGACGGTACAAGAAGCGATGAAAGTTTATACGGATATCTTGAACTGTCTGACAAAGATGGGCGTCATCATGCCATCTGAAGTTGCTGCCGAAGCGCCTTCTGAAACCATTGTTCAGCCGCTGGCGGAGGTGGTAGAAGCTGCATCTGAAGAGATGCCAAAAGACCTTGAGGCGCTTTTTGCTCAGTCCGCAGCTATACGAAAGGAGGACGCCGATGCTTTCTGGGAGGCGGCGGTCAGTGATCTGGAAGCTAACTATACCGGTTCTGACGTGCTCAGTTATGACGAAGCCAGACGATTGGGATTGACCCCGTCGGAAAGTGAAAGTTGAATCTTGTCAACTTGCTGTCTGGTTTTCATTGTGCCTGTGAAGCGTCTCCTCGAATTTTATAGGTTCTGCCCCTACAATAATCCGCTTTTCTATGCTAAAATACGGTTACCCGGACGCAGGGATGATTGGGGCGTGGTGCAATGGCAGCACACCAGACTTTGGATCTGTGGATCTTGGTTCGAGTCCGAGCGCCCCAGCCTGAACAGAGCTGCCTTTATGGCAACGGACTTTGCGCCGCCCTGCGGCAGTGCAAAGTCCGTTTGTTTTAACCGCGTTTGATTTTGCTTAAATGCAGGAGTTGATCAAATGAAAATCGCTGTTGTTATTCTTGCTGCCGGACAGGGGACACGGATGCGCTCAAATATACCTAAAGTACTCCACCCGCTGGCTGGAAAACCAATGATTGATTATTCACTCGAAGCCGTCCAATCCGTCACAGGGCAAGCGCCGCTGGTTGTGATTGGTCATGGTGCGGAAGCGGTTGAACAAGCCATTGGTGATAGAGCGCGCTGCGTGGTTCAGCAGCCTCAACTTGGAACGGCGCACGCAGTTCAAACTGCTGCACCTTTGCTTCAGGGGAGCTGTGATCTTCTGCTGGTAACCGCCGCGGACATGCCGTTGATTTCCCCGCAAACTTATCAGCGTTTGATTGAGACCCAGAAGAATAACACCGGTGCGCTGACGATGTTGAGTGTTGAACTGGCAGACCCGCATGGCTTTGGACGGGTGGTGCGGAATGCGGACGGCACCGTAAAATGCATCGTGGAAGAGGCACAGGCAACCCCCGATCAGTTGACCATTCGGGAATTGAATACTGCTATTTATTGTTTTGACGCGGAGTGGTTGTGGAGCGCCCTGTCTCAGATCAAGGTCTCACCCAAGGGCGAGTATTATCTGACGGATGCGATTGGCATTGCCACCGATGCTGGACTGACCGTGCAGGCAATTCGATTGGAAAACCCCGAAGAGGCTATTGGCATTAACACGCGTGCGCATTTGGCAGAGGCAGAGGCAGTATTACGCCGCCGTATCAACTTGCGCTGGATGCTGGAGGGTGTGACCATTGTTGATCCAGCAACCACTTATATTGAAGCGGATGTCCAGATCGGTCAGGATACGGTGATCTGGCCAAATACGTATCTGCGCGGCAAGACCGTGATTGGGCAAAACTGTGTCGTTGGTCCCAACACCATGATTGAGGATTGCCAAATTGGTGATGACTGCACCATTCTAGCAACGGTAATGGAACAGGCAGTGGTTGAAAATCATGTTGAAATTGGACCTTATGGTCATTTGCGCAAAGGCGCTCACCTGGCTGAAGGGGTACACATGGGCAATTTCGGCGAGGTGAAAAACTCCTACCTGGGTCCGGGTGTAAAAATGGGACACTTTTCTTACATTGGCGATGCAACCATTGGCAAGGATGTCAATATCGGCGCCGGGACAATCACCTGTAATTTTGATGGTGTGCGCAAACACAGAACAGTTATTGGAGAAAATACATTTATTGGCAGCGATACTATGCTGGTAGCACCGCTCACTATCGGTGCGAATGCAAAGACCGGCGCCGGTGCAGTGGTTACGCACGATGTGCCGGACAATACCGTGGTGGTTGGCGTACCAGCCAGACCCTTAAGAAAAACCTCACAAGAAAAAGATCCGCAGCAAGATGGAAAACAGTAACCTGCTTGGGTTTTTGCTGTTGTTGTTTCTGATGCTGGATTTGCTGTTTGCAATCCTGCGCGTCAGCTTTGTCTATGTTCGGTTACCGCATCTCATCGGGCTGCGCGAACAATTCCCCGACGCAGTGATGCGCACATTGAAATTGCTGGAAAAGCCTTATCTGCCCGCTACCCTGCGGTTGCTGGTGGTTGGCGTACATTTTTTGTTGCTGGCGCTTTTCTGGATGACCCTGGCACAGCCGGCAGGGTTGACTGGTAATTTGTGGCTGACATTGTTCTTCAGTGTACTGGCGGCACTGGTATTGTTATTGGTTGAATTTGCAATCGAAGGAGTGGTACTACGTGACGTCGAGCGCTGGGCGCTGCGTATGACTCCGCTGGCAGAAACGGTAGTCTGGTTACTGCAACCGCTTTCCTGGCTTTTGACGAGAATATGGGGATCCCCAGAGGTTCTGCAACGTTCGCTCGGCACAGTGACTGAGGATGCTTTGAAAACATGGGTAGAAGAAGGGCAAAAAGAAGGCAGCTTGGAAAAGGAAGAACGGGAGATGATTTACTCCATCTTCCATTTCAGCGATCGCCTTTGCCGTGAGATCATGGTGCCGCGAATTGATGTGTTTGCACTGGAGGTGAACACTTCGCTTCCAGAGGCGGTGCAGGCTGTTTTGCTTTCTGGACATTCGCGCCTGCCGGTTTATGAAGACACAATTGATAATGTGGTGGGATTACTCTATGCGAAAGATATGTTGCGTTTGCAGGTGGAACACCAACCGCCGGCTTCCGTGCGTGAATTGCTGCGTCCGGTCTATTTTGTACCGGAGGCGAAGAAGGTAGATCAGTTACTGCGCGAGATGCAAGAGCGCGGTGTACATATGGTTGTGGTGATTGATGAGTACGGCGGGATGGCTGGAATTGTGACTCTGGAGGATATTGTTGAGGAGATCGTTGGCGAAATCCGTGATGAATATGACGCGTCAGAGGAACAACCCTACCAACAAGTTGGACCGGAAGAGTATCTCTTTCAAGCTCGGATAGACCTGGACGATCTTAACGAACTTCTTGGGACACATTTGACCAAAGAGATTGCTGATACACTGGGGGGATTTATTTACAGTGAAATCGGACGTGTTCCTAGCGGCGGCGAGCAAATTCGCGCCGAGGATTGGTTACTGACGGTAGAGCAGGTTACTGGACGACGTATTCGGCTGGTGCGGGCGAAGCGCGTGCCGCTGGTTGAGACAGAGGAACAGGAGGTTATCCATGGAGCTGACGAATGAGCTGAAACAGGAACTTTTGGAAAGAGCGGCAGAGGCGCGGCGCTGGGCCTATGCGCCCTATTCCAACTATCCAGTAGGAGCAGCGTTGCTGGCTGAATCGGGTAAAGTCTATACGGGTGTCAACGTGGAAAACGCTGCTTATCCGCAGACGATATGCGCAGAGCGTGTAGCAGTTTTCAAGGCAGTCTCCGAAGGGGAGCGCCGTTTTATCGCGCTTGCGGTGGTTACGGTGAACGCTAAAGTGCCATGCGGAGGTTGTCGTCAGGTTTTGGCTGAGTTTGGGCTGGATACCTGTGTGCTGGTTGGAGATCCGCGTGGAAACCTGATCACAGAAACTGTCCTCCGCGATTTGCTCCCCGATGCATTTACGCCGGCAGATTTGCCGCGCGGATAGACGTTCATTTGGGCAATGCGTCACCTTTTTCAGAGTATTGAGTTTCATCACCATTCAGGTTAGCGGGTGGAAAGAGCGCGCTCACTGCGGGTTGAGGCGGTTATCCTGCGCCATAGCGATTGGGGGGAAGCAGATCGTTTGCTGGTCATTTATACCCGCGAAATAGGCAAACTGCGTGTGCTGGCAAAGGGTGTGCGGCGGCTGCGTTCACGCAAGGCAGGGCATCTTGAACCGTTCACTCGCAGTGTCTTAATGCTGGCACGCGGGCGTGATCTCTGGATTGTTACACAGGCACAAACACTAGATGCTTATTTGCCTTTGCGGGAGAATTTGCTCCGAACCGGTTATGCAGCTTACGCGGTAGAGCTGGTGGACCGTTTTAGTTATGATGAGGAAGCCTCGCCGGGGTTATACCGTCTGTTGACGGAGACGCTGGAGCGTATTTGCATGGAGGAAGACCCCATACCCGCAATGCGCTACTATGATATGCGCCTGTTGGATGTGATGGGGTTTCGACCGCAGCTTTTTCATTGCGTGGGCTGCGGCAGCCAGATTATTGCACAGGACCAATTTTTCTCTGCGGTGTTAGGCGGTGCGCTGTGTCCAAACTGTTCTCAAAAGGATGCGGGCGCACGCCCGGTTTCAATGCAGGCGTTGAAATATTTACGCCATTTTCAGCGCAGTTCTTATGCTGAGGCGCGCCGTGCTGGTCTGCCAGCGGCAGTGCGTCCAGAGTTAGAGGGGCTTCTGCAGTACTACCTGACCTATTTGCTGGAGCGTCATCTGAACGTTCCGTCGTTTATTCGTTTGATCAGGAAGCAAAGCGGGTAAATGGATGTTTCCAGAGATATAGACTAAAGGGATCGCTTTGGTCGTTTGCTCAATCAAGCGGACCAGCTAAACGTGCAGTGGTCAAAAGAGCGGCGCGTGAGATGTCAAAACCATAAGCAAGGTTCAGCTTGTCAACAGTATCTTCTGGTTTGTGATAATAGGGCGTGCCATCTACATCCGGGCAGCCGCCGGGCAATTTGTCGTCGAAGAAGTTTTGCACAACGGTAATCGCGCTGACATTCTTTTCCCAAAATGCGGCATGGTCAGAGCGGTCAGTTGCGCCATGGGTCAGATAGTCGTAGCGCAGATTCAACCCAAAAGTTTGAATGGTATCCGTGAAACTTCTGCCAATGATGTCCGAATTTGGCAGGTTGCCTACGTGCAGCTCAAAGCAACGATCGCCGTTAGAGTCATAACCGAACATATCCAGATTGATAACACCAACCATACCGGCGGTATCATGATCCTGCAGATAGGCTCTGCTTCCAGCCAGACCATGCTCCTCGCCGCTGAAGAACACCAGGCGGATGGTGTGTTCAAAACGGTAGCGCGGGAACAGACGCAGTCCTTCGAGCAATGTCGCCACGCCGGTAGCGTTGTCGTCAGCGCCGGGTGCGGCTTCCAGTGGATTGCCGCGCTGGGTGACAATGCTATCCAGATGTGCGGTAAGCAAAATAGACTCATGAGGGCGGGTTTTGCCGGGCAGAGTAACGATCAAATTCTTCCAGGTATAAGTGCGTTCGGCGTCTGTGTAAGGGTAAGGATCAACCTCGATTTGCGCGTGAGGAGCCAGCGTTGCCGCCTGTTCAAGGACGTAATCGAAAGCGCGCGCGTTGGATTGACCGGTAAACATGGCATAGTTGTAGCGGGTTGTGATGAGGGCAGGCTCACCAGCGATCGTGACTGCTTCGGCTCCGGATAAACGGCGTATCCAGCCAGCCCATTCTTCCTGGCTGGTGTTCGCCAAAAGATCAGGAAGCGTTGGACGGCTGAAAGGCAGCGAACCTACCGGTAAATTGCAGGCAAGCTGTATGATCAGCAAGAATAGCAGAAAGTAATAGACGGTCTTCTTTATTGTGATCATAGGTTCAAGGATAGTCGAAAAGAGAGATTTTGTCCAATCTGGTGATTTTCAAGTACAGTGTGTTGCCATAAAGCACCTGCAAATCGGGTATATTTGGAGAATAATGGATAGGTTGCTGATTTTTATGCTGCTTGGCTTTGTGTGGTTACGAGCATCGTAATGTGTCACGGATACTGACGGATGAGTTCTAGCCGCGACAGTTGATATTGAAATGGTACCTATGCTATAGTTTCGGATAGAGTATGTATGACAAGAATTTCTGCGAGAAATGTTGTGTGACCAATCAGTCTGTTGATGCAGTGCAAACCTCTGGAATAAGGCGAAGCACTTCTTATGAAACTGGAGAGTGAAGAACATCTATGGACTCGCGTGCTCGCTTACAAATGGCACTCAAACATCAGGAAGCCGACCGCATTCCTCTGGATATTGGGGGAACGCATCTGAGCAGTATCCATGTGCAGGCTTACAGGCGCTTGCGTAATCATCTTGGTTTGACGGTTTATGAGATACGGCTGATGGACGTATTTCAGCAGATTGCCGAAATAGATGATGATTTGCGAGCGCTTTGGGGAATGGATGTGCGTTACGTTGCACCCAACGATGCCTCGACTTATCGCCGTACCATACTCGATATGGGTGAGTACGTGGGATTTTATGATGAGTGGGGTATCGGCTGGAAAATGCCCAAAGACGGCGGCTGGTATTTTGATCAGTTTTTTCATCCACTGGCTGAGGCGCAGACGCTGGCAGATATTGAACGCTATCCCTTTCCTGAACCTGAAGATACTGCCCGTTATGAAGGGTTAGCGGAACGGTTGCACCATGCGGCGCATGTGGAGCGGCTGGGCGTTTTTCTGGGTTGTATGTGTTCTGGAATATTGGAGCTTGCTGCATGGCTGCGCGGGTTTGAAAATTTCTATGCCGACCTGATCACAAACGAAAAGCTAGCAGTTGGTTTGATGCGGCGTATTCTAGAGATCAAGCTGCGCTATTGGGAGATTGCCCTGCAGGAAGCGGGGGAGAATGTGGATGTCGTGGCTGAGGCGGATGACTTGGGGGCGCAACTGCGTCCACTGATCTCACCTGCAACGTATTGCCGCCTGATTAAACCGCTGCATCAAGAGTTATTCGATTTTATTCATGCCCGTACCCAAGCCAAACTATTTTTCCATTCCTGCGGAGCGATTCGTCCTCTGATCCCTGATTTGATTGAAGCGGGTGTTGAGGTTCTTAATCCGGTACAGGTTAGCGCAGCGGGTATGGATTCTGCAGAACTCAAGCGAGAATTTGGCAGGGAACTGGTTTTCTGGGGTGGAGGTGTAGATACTCAGTGTGTGTTGACCAATGGGACGCCGGCGCAGGTGAAGGACGATGTGCGCCGCCGCATAGAAGACCTGGCGCCAGGCGGAGGCTTCATTTTTGCTCCAGTGCATAACATCCAGGGGAATGTACCTCCAGAGAACATTCTTGCTATGTGGGAAGCATGGCAAGAGTACGGGAATTATTCAAAGACCTTTCAGGTTGTAAGCTGATTGTAAATCCGCATCGTGGCACAGAGTTGCTATAATCTATACCGTAAAAGGAAAATCATGCTATACGGATTACAGCTCATCCCGCAATATCGTGAATACGTATGGGGGGGAAATCGTTTGCGTCCGGAACATGTGCCGACCGCCGAAGCCTGGGTGGTTTACGAACACAACCAGATTGCTTCTGGCGCGCTGGAGGGAAAAACGCTGGCTGAAGCTTGTCAACAATTTGGGGCTGATTTGCTGGGCTGGCAGGTGGTCACCAAAACCGGCTTGCGTTTTCCGTTGCTAATTAAGTTGCTGGATTGCGCCGAGTGGCTGTCGCTGCAGGTTCATCCTAACGATGAGCAAGCGCGTCTTTTGGAGGGCCCGGGCTTTTTTGGCAAAACAGAGGCGTGGTATTTTATTGAAGCTGAGCCGGGTGCCGAGATACTTTATGGCGTTCTTCCCGGCGTCACGCGTGCCCAACTGGCAGAGTCAATTTGCAATGGAACGATATTAGACTTGATGCAGCACACCCCCGTGCAGGCTGGGGACAGTATGTTGATCAGCCCGGGCACGATTCACGCGTTGGGTCCTGGTTTGCTTGTGTATGAAGTGCAACAAACCTCTGATCTGACCTATCGAGTCTTTGACTGGAACCGTCCAGCCAGTCAGGGACGCCCATTGCACATTGACCAGTCGTTGCTGGTTGCCAATCCGCAGTCGCCCAGGCGGTTTTTCCCTGCCAGCCAGTTGAAAGGTGAAGGGGTACAGGGATTGATTTCCTGCGAGTATTTTACGCTGGAGCGTATTGCAGCCGACACTGAAGCGCTGACCTTAAACACTGGTCAGGTTTCCTTCCATGCCCTTACAGTCATTGAGGGGCGAGCAGAGGTGGAAGGCGACGGCTGGATGTTGCAGTTGGGGCGATTTGATAGTGTCATTGTTCCGGCTTATTGCGATCATTATCAGGTTCGTCCTCTGATGCCGCTAACCTTACTGCGCGCTCGAGCTGCAGGATAGAAATATTACGATTGGCGTTTCCATTTGGTTAAGCAATCTATGGGTTCTGGCAAAAGGGCATCTATAAGCCCTTTTTTGTGGCATGTAATGCTATACTGTAATCAACATCGTCATTGTCAGTGTGCAAGCAAACAATGAAGTTTTCTGTTTGCCTGTGTGGTGTCATGCTCTTTGCCGGGAGGTCAAAATGACAGTTGAAAGAAAATATGCGTTTCGTTGGGAATTGTTGGGAGATCTTGAAAAGGGACGCCCGTATTTAGGAAAATCTACACGTTTAGAAGTTTATCGGCTGATGCAATTTACCTTGCGTGATGTGCTGGAACAGCACTATGGCACTGAAATGACGGATGAGATTTTTTATCAGGCTGGTTACATGGCGGGACAGGCTTTCTATCAGCATTATATCGGTGAGGTTAATAATCTGGATTCGTTTGTCCGACGTTTGCAAGAAGTCTTGCGCGAAATGTCCATTGGTATTTTCCGTGTTGAAAAGGCGGATTTGGAAGAAGGTGAGCTGGTGGTCACCTTGTCGGAAGATTTGGATTGTTCCGGGCTTCCTGAGCTGGATGATGAGATTTGTGTGTATGACGAAGGTTTTATTTCGGCGCTCATTGAATCCTTCACGGGCAAACCATTCCAGGTCAAGGAAATAGACTGCTGGTGTACGGGCGATCGCACCTGCCGTTTTCGCGCTAAGGCGCTCGCATGAGTGACGAAACATTGTCTTCATCCAGCTTCGGAAAATGGCTGGACATCCTCCAGGCGATTGTTCGGGGAGAGCCTTTGCCAGAGGATTTGCCGATAGAGGACGCTGACACAACTGAATTAAGAAGATTAATTGAGGATTACCATGCAGTTCGTCAGTTTGCTGAGCGACTCTCGGCGGGTGATCTATCGGCAGAACTGAAAGTTAAAGGCGCACTTGCAGGTTATTTGAAAACGCTTCAGGCACATCTGCGCCATCTAACCTGGCAGGTACAACGGGTAGCAGAAGGCGACTTGACCCAACGCGTGGAATTTATGGGGGAATTTTCAATTGCTTTCAACAAGATGATCGAAAGCCTGCGGCAGGCTCGTCAGGCTGAAGAGGAACGCCGCTTGCTGGCAGAGGTCATGCGGGATACGGCTGCTGCACTAAACGCCGCTCTTGATTTGGAGGACGTGTTCCGCGTGGTTTTAGATGGCGTGGTTCGATTAATACCGTGTGATGCTGCCAATGTCATGCAGGTGGATCGTAAGCAGACAGTGCGAGTGATCACTCATTGGGGGTTTGATCGTATGGCTCCTGGAACCGAAGAATTTCTGCGAACTGCACGCTGGCCTCTGAGAAAAATGAACACACTGAAAGCCATGACGCAAAGCCACCAACCCTATATGCTTGACGATGTGCGGCATTCTAACTGGTTGTATACGCCTTTTAGTTTATGGACGCGGTCTTATCTGGGAGCACCGATTGTGGTCAAAGATGAGGTCATTGGGTTTATCAATTTACTCAGCACAGCGCCACATTTTTTCACAGAAGACCATGCCGGACGTTTGATGACCCTTGCCCATCAAACCGCAGTAGCTGTCGAAAGGGCGTATCTGTTTGAGCGGCTTCAAGAACTGGCAACGATGGATAGCCTTACTGGATTATCCAATCGGCGACATTTCTTTGAAATGGCTGAGCAAGCGTTTGAACGCGCCCGCCGCTATCGTGGTCTGCTTTCAGCATTGATGTTGGATGTGGATCACTTTAAGAAGGTGAACGACCTGTATGGTCACAGTGTTGGCGATCAAGTGCTGCAAGAAGTGGGCAGACTGTGTCGTCAAAACATGCGACGGGTGGATATCATCGGGCGTTATGGTGGGGAAGAAATTGCTTTTGTGATGCCAGAAACGGGTATTGAAGAAGCGCGGGTGGCGGCAGAACGACTGCGGCAAATGATTGAGAAATATTCTTTTGAGACACAAGCTGGTGCATTAAGTGTTACGGTCAGCATTGGTGTTGCCGGGCTAAGAGAAGAGGATAGCGCCCTGCACTTTTTGTTAGACCGTGCGGATCAAGCGCTGTATCAGGCAAAACAAGGTGGACGTAATCGGGTGGCGGTTTATGAGCGTTGATGCGACAGCAGATTGATTCTATAATGTCGGTGTACAATTACAGGTGAGAATGGAACTAAAGATTGAATTTACAAAAGATGCTCGGGTTGTCCTGATTCTGGCTGCCCAACTTGCCAGCGAGGAAGGTTTTCGCGAGGTGTTACCGGAGCATGTCTTGCTGGGATTGTTGAAAACTTACGATTGTGGCGCGGTGCGTGCCATGCGCGCACTAGGGCTGCCTGTAGAGAAAATGCGTCAGCAGGTAGAAGAGGTATTGCGGCGCTTACAGCCAGTTGGAGCGCCGCTTGCCAATCCCCCCTATTCAGACGGGACACAGGCGGTCCTGCGCGAGGCGGCTAAAGAAGCCGCATTTCGAAGACTGGGATATGTGGATACTACGCTGATGTTGTTGGGAATGTTGCGCCATTCCAATAGTGAAGTCAGTCATATTCTGGTTCAAAATGGCGTACGTGAATCTTTGTTCCCGGCGCGCCTGCCCTCATCTCTGCCAATGCGGGAACGCCCTATTTTCGCTCCGCGGCCATCCTCACATTCTATTGACTTCTTGAAGGCATTCGCGATCCCTTCGCTTTCTATCAGCCCGGTTTTTCTTGGATTGCTTGGTTTCACCCTGCTTGCAGGGGCACTGTCTTTCACCCGAGTGTTAAAGGGCGGCGTGCCAGTGTTTTTGTTTGTTGTGGGGGGATGGATTGTCTCGCTTTGTCTGCATGAGTTTGGACATGCATTAACTGCATACAACAGCGGCGACACTTCGGTGGCGGCTCAGGGATATTTGTCTCTCAATCCCCTGCGTTACACCCAGTGGTTATTGAGTATTCTTTTCCCCTTGCTGATCCTCATCTCCGGCGGGATTGGTTTGCCCGGTGGAGCGGTTTATATTAACATGGCGGCTATCACTGAGCGGCGGATGCGCAGTCTGGTTTCTGCAGCGGGGCCAATCATGACGGCGTTGTGTGCGTTGGTGCTTGCTGTCCCATTCCTCACTGGTTTTGCTATTTCTGATTGGCAAAACCGTCCAGAGTTTTGGAGCGCGGTGGCTTTTTTGGCATTTTTACAGGTGACAGCTTTGCTGCTTAATCTGTTGCCGTTGCCAGGTCTGGATGGATATGGAATCATTGCACCCTACTTGCCGCCGCGCTGGCAGGAAATTGGCGCAATTGCCAGCCGTTTTGCCTTTTTTATTTTTCTACTGTTGTTTTTCTACAATACGCCGGTCAGCCGGGGCTTTTTTGCACTGGTGATGGGATTGATTCGCGTTTTACGGCTTGATCCGCAGATCGTATTTTATGGCTTTAGCCTGTTCCGTTTTTGGGGCGGGTGATTCCCCGATTTTTTATCGGATGCCGTACCAAGCAAAGCTGGGATGCATGGAGGTTGATCGTCGCCCTGAACGAGACGTAAACCAATAGAGATTGTCTTAACAGGACGGGTCATCTCCACAATCTTCCTGAAGATTGCCTGGTTTTCCGTCGTAAGGGGTGTCGTATCCGTACCAGGGGTCCCAAGGATGTACTTCGGGCAAAGGGGGGCACTTCAGGGTGGCAGCATCAGGCCAAATGCCGCCATAGCACGGCTTGGGAGTCCAGCTTCGCTTGAAGGTTACATCACGGCTCCAAAGCTCTTTGTTGCCGGAGTCTTTTAAGGAAAGCTTGTATGTAATTTCCCAGTAAGGCGGGTTCACGATATAAGGGTTATTACTCAAGGCATATCCCATTGCCGGGTTGTTTGTGGTTGGTGTGAGTTCCAATGAAGCCCAGGGGTCTGGGCGGGTATCATAAAAATCCAGATGAACACCCGCGGGCAGTTCGGTGTCAAAGGTGAAGAAAAAAACACAGTAGGCGCGCTCAGTATGCAGGATCAGCTTGCCATCTTCCTCAAAAGCAATATCAGCATCCTGGGCAGCCTGACCATTTTGAGCAACATTCTGTGGAGAGGTGAATTGTTTGGTGCACCATGCACTGAAGACAGGCTGATTTCCTGAAGTGATTTGTGGTTCGGCAGTGATGGTATCCTGAACAGTTTGGGTGGGTTCAGGAGTGGCAGTAACCATTTTCTCAATCTCAACGATTTGGGTGACAACGACGGTCTGTGGAACAACGCGGGTAACTTCAACAACTTGCGGTTCAGCAGGAAGAGCCGGTGTACAGGCTGTGGCTGCCAGTGTGAGAATGGTTATTGCCAGCAGTGCGTTTCGATAGAACATATGGATTTTCCTCGTTATCAATAATGGATGTACTAAACGGCGATAAGTATATCACCGCTTACTGGGAAGGGGGAAGAAAAGATCAAGACGATTTGAGTGCAATTTGCCACCATTGATAGAAACCAACAAGACTGAATCCTTGCGTTTCAGCGAACTGGATGCTTTCGGGTTTGTCTTCGGGAATCAGTACCCCTGCCAGTTCATTCATCGGGTTGTTAAGGGCTGCGCGCCCAGTAATCAGGGCAGATGGGCTGAAATCCTCTTCCAACCATACACCGCAGTAATTGAAAGTAACTACTGAAATCAGATGGGCATGGGAGGAAGAGGGAAGCTCAGCGACTGGTGTACGAGTGACATAGAGCCGGTAAATCATTGCCTGCGAGATAAATTCTAATCGCTGGAAAGTGATCTGACTGGCAAAGTTATTCACTTGTATCAGGGCGCGTGCCAGCCTGGCACCGCGCTTTTGACCGGCTTGGAGGCAAGCGCGTGTCAGGTGTTCACCCAGTCTATGTCCTCTCCACGCAGGCGCAACGCCTAGTAAATCTACTTCCCAGCGTAAAACACACCTCGCGGAAAGGGTGCTAAACCCATCCACAAAACCAATGATCTGATCACCAGCCTCTGCCACAAATGTCTTATGGTCGGGATGGGAGAGAGCGGCGGTAATTTTACGAGGATCACTTTCCTCCTCTTGCCAGATTGTCTTCTTGAGCATAGCGAGAGCTTGAGCATCTTTGGAGTTTGCTTGTCGAATGGCAGCGTGACCCATTTTCATGAGACCCATACCTGTTATCCATTGTCAAATCTACCCGGCTTCGCGGACGTTTTGCTTGATCTCGGAATTAATCCGCCTTACCTTCAGAGTGGTGGTCGGTGATGCCTTTGAGATAGAGATAGATAGAAACACCAAAATAGTAAGCCGGAAAAATCAGCGAAGCCAGAATCCAGGGCAGGGGTAATTTTTCAAACAGTACTAACATGACAATCAGCACACCACCATATAACGAGGCGACAACGGTGGTTAGCGGACGCATGACTTTGCTGCTGAAGCTCAGGTATTTCACTGGAACGAAGACCAGAATTGCCAGAATAAGCAGGATAAGCATATTTGCCCATTGGGGTGTTTTGAGCAGGTAGAGGTAGAAAACAACAAAGTTCCAGTAATTCGGGAAACCCGTGAAATAACCATCTACGGTTTTGGCTACTTTTTGACAAAAGCCATACACTGCTGCAATCAGTACGATGAACGCTGTGACCAGTCCGGCTGTGCCGCCGATCAGTTCAAAACGATAAGCCAGCAATAACGGAAGGAAGGCGTAAGTGATGTAATCAATAATATCATCCAACTTACGTCCGTCAAACTTCGCTGCCCACACGTTCACTTTCCAGGAGCGCGCCAGCGTTCCATCAGTGGTATCAATGGCATTGCAAATGCCCAGATACACAAATGACATCTGCGCATTGCCGCGCAGGATTTCAAGCGCTGCCAGCAAAGCAAATGGCAAACCCAGACTGGTATATACATGCACTGCCCAAGCGCGGATAGTAAGCAGCTTGGGATTGGTGATTTCTCTGCGAATGCGAGGTCTTTTCATGTGATGTCTTGTTCCTTCCGGGTGAGATAATGGGATGATTATATCAGCGGATAGCAAAATTTCGCGCGGCGCTGCTGTGTTGTGCTTTATTACGTTAAGCCCTGATCCAGCAACCAGATCAGCATGTTGCGCAAAGCCAGTTCCAGTTCTGCTGCCTGTTCAGTCTGGATTTGTACATCCTGGGCTCTAACCAGCGTTTCGCGGAAGCGGGCGCGCACGCGCAGACGGTCACCTTTAGGAGTGACGCATATTGCAATCATACATGGGGAGTGGTCATCTATTTCGTAGAGCAGACAATAGTTGGGTCTGGTCAGAAAGGGCTGGAGGTTATCGCTGCCGGGTAGAAAATCAGTTTCGATGCGTCCAAGCTGACCAAGCAGGTCTTCATTGACCTCATTGAGTAATTGCCAGGCAAATTGTTGAAATTGCGCCCAGAAGTTCAGGCGCTCTGTAGCATGATAAGCCAAGTCGG
This sequence comes from Anaerolineaceae bacterium, assembly GCA_034434695.1. GTDB lineage: Bacteria > Chloroflexota > Anaerolineae > Anaerolineales > Anaerolineaceae > DYEC01. The sequence goes on along the minus strand of DAOTYY010000051.1, from coordinate 25,414 downwards.
CAAAGCGTCCCATCTTCCCCATTCCCCAGATTTTTCAGCATTGCGCGCCGGTGATTGCTTAGAACTTCAGTACAATACAATTATTATAGCAAAAGGCTCAAACAAAGGGGCTTTGTTGTTCTTGTGCTTTCGAGTGTCGAGTGACACGGGTTAGAAATGGTACTATAATTTGTTTAATTCTGTTTCCCAAAGGTGTACGAGCTATGTCTTTTACCGTTCTCTTGATTGAGGATGTCGCCGATAGTGCAGCGCTGGTTCAGCGACTTTTATCCCCTTTCGGATATAACGTGCTGTGGGCGCGCACAGCGGAGGAAGGTATCCAGATGGCGGTGGATAACCGCCCCAATGTCATCCTTCTCGATCTTGGGTTACCAGATATGGATGGTAAAACGCTGGCTGGTTACCTGCGCACGATGCCGGATGTGGCGAACATTCCAATTGTGGTGGTTACAGCCTGGCCAGAAGAAACCGCTAAGCGGATGGTGACGCAGTATGGCTGCGACAGTTATCTTTGCAAGCCAATTGAAGCTGAAAAATTACTGGCGCTGCTCAACCGCTATCTGCCTAAAACCAGAGAATTGAGATATCAGAGTCCTTAAGAGAGCTTTTGGAGGTTGCAGAATGACTGAAAAGACCTGTTATATTGCCTGGGATGTTTTGCGTGCCTTTATGCGGGATGTTCTGGTTGGTTGTGGAGTGCCGGCGGACGACGCTGAGATCAGCGCTGACATCTTGATTGCTTCTGATCTGCGCGGCATCGAGTCGCATGGCATTGGGCGTCTGAAAATGTACTATGACCGCTTGAAGAATGGACAGCACTTACCGGTAACCCATTTTGAGATTGTGCGCGAGTCTCCCGCCACCGCTACGGTGGATGCCCATCATGGGGTGGGTATGGTGGTCGGCTATCGGGCAATGAAACTGGCGATTGAGAAGGCGCGCTCGGTTGGAATGGGCTCAGTAGCTGTGCGTAATTCCACCCATTTTGGCATTGATGGTTATTATCCGTTGATGGCAGTTCAGGAAGGGATGATTGGAATGAGTTTTACCAACGCTCGTCCTTCCATTGCGCCGACCTTTGGTGTTCAGCCGATGCTTGGTACCAACCCGATTGCCTTTGGTTGTCCCACGGATGAGCCGTTTCCATTCCTTTTTGATGCTGCCACTTCGATCACCCAGCGCGGCAAAATTGAAACGCTGGAGCGCAAGGAGCTCCCTACGCCGGCGGGTTGGGTGATCGGTCAGGATGGTAACTTTTTGACCGACTCTTCTGCTATCCTGACCGGCTTGACGAGAGAAACCGCCGCGCTCCTGCCGCTGGGCGGGGCTGGTGAAGAACTGGGCGGTCACAAGGGATATGGATTGGCGACGATGGTGGAAATTCTTTCCTCTGCTTTGCAGAGCGGTGCATTCCTGCACCAGCTAACTGGCATCGCGCCGGATGGGAGCAAAACGCATTTCCGCATTGGGCACTTCTTTATGGCAATTAACATAGAAAGCTTTGTACCGCTGGAGGAATTCAAGCACAATGTTGGCGAGGTGCTACGCGCGCTGCGTGCCTCTCGCAAGGCGCCAGGGCAAACACGCATTTACACTGCCGGTGAAAAGGAGTACGAAAATGAACAGCGGGTGCGTCGCGAGGGTGTGCCGATTGTTCCCAACCTCCAGAAAGAAATCAAAATCATGCAGCAAGAATTGGGGTTAACGCAGTACCAGTTTCCTTTTTAGCTGGGCAGAGCGGCTTAAGAATCAGCGGCGGGTCTTTTGCACCCGCCGCCTGTGTTACTCATCTACTACTGAACAGGTCGAATTACTGAATTTCAACTTTGATGGTGCCGTCGTTGATACCCTGGATGGCTGCTTCTGCGGCAGCTTTCACCTCAGGAGGTATCTCAATGGCATCGTTGTATTTTATTTCCAGCCCGCCGTTCTTGAAAGTCAGGAAGTAAGCTTTGCCGCCTGGCACGCCGGCTTTGTTGCTTTGGATCATATCACGCAACAGGACATCCCAGCGGTAAATCAAGCAAGCTACAGTGTTCTTTGGCGCCAGGTTAATTTGATCCCAGGCGGAGCCAAACCAGTAGATATCCTTGTCCTTCAAGACGCCAATCGCGCCTACCATGGATTGGGATGTGCCGGTTAACACATCAGCGCCATTTTGGATATGCGTTTCTGCTGAAGCTGCCATCAGCGAAACATCAGAGAACGATCCAGTGTAGCTGATATAGACTTTGACATCCGGCTTGGCGGCTTTTGCGCCCATTTCAAAGCCCTTGTTATACAGGCGTGCGTCACCTGCTTCAATGGGCCCGGTAATGCCCAATACGCCCTTTTTCGTCATCATGGCAGCCATTGTACCAAGCACATAGCCGCCCAGTTGAGCTTCGGGCTGATAGGCAAAGATGTTATTGATACCATCTTTCTGGAAGGTCTCGGTGGTCGTACCCCAGGCGAAACTGGTCTCTGGAAACTCTGGAGCGATCTGCTGGAGCGAGGTGCCATACTGCGCGCCATGTGTAATGACAAGATTGTAGCCTTTGGAGGCATAGTCACGGGCAGCAGCGGCGGCATCTGGCACTTTCCACATATTTTCGGTAACGGCAATTTCCAGCTTGTCTGCCCCCATTTCATTCTGAAGTTTGATCAGACCTTCATACAACGACTGACTCCACTCCAAATCGTCCTTGGACGAAGGTAGAATCACTGCGACTTTGAAAGGAGGTTCGGGAGCTTCAGGTTGTGGGGTGGCAGTGACGACAACCTCGACTTTTTCGGGGGTGCCCTGGACAATGCGCGTTACTTCTACAGTTTGGGGCGTTGTTGCCGCTGGCGCACAGCCAGCGATGAGCAGGGCGACCAAAATCACCAACACACTGAAACGCAAGATCATGCTTTTCATTTTGTTTCTCCTCGCAGGATATAAATTTATGTTCATGGGGAATAAAAAGGTTTCAGAAGCACTTCTTACAAACGCACCACCTCCCTTTTGTTTGAGATTTATCACCAGCCGGTATTGTTGTCGGTCTCGAATTTTGGGTATATGGAAAAAACACTCTCAATAAAGATGTCATGTGCGTTTTGTCTGGTGAAGTGTTATTTATATTTATAGCACAATTGAAAAAAAATTTTGTATATCTGGAAGCAGGCTATAATCAAGAGTATGTCTGAGGGCGTGCCGGAATTGAGCGAGCGTGAGCTTGAAATCTTGCGGCTGGTGGCGATTGGTGCACGTAATAAAGAAATTGCATTGCGCTTGCGCATCAGTCCGAACACAGTCAAAGTCCATCTGCGCAATATTTTTGAAAAACTGGGGGTAGACTCTCGCACCGCGGCGACGTACTACGCCATCCAGACCGGACTGGTAGATACCGCCGGAGCTCAGGTTGACAGCGCGCTACAGCCGCCAGTTACCCAAAGGGCAAGCCGCAGGAGGGTCAACATTTGGGGCACACTGGTTATAGTGTTTTTGATTTTGTTGTTTGTGCTCATTTTTGAATTGCGGACTGTGATCCCTGGGATGTCGGGTGGTCCAACCGGCAGCGGTAATCCATTGCAAATGACATCTGTTGGTTTGCAACGCTGGTCGGATGACATGCCGCTTCCGGAACCGCGCAGCGCCTTTGCCGTAAGTGCATATGAGGGCGCGCTGTATCTGTTTGGCGGACAGATACCGGGAGGGGTTACCTCTTCTGGCTTGTGTTACCTACCTGATCAACAGCGCTGGCAAGAGCTTCGCCCTCGTCCGGCAGCAACGCGCGGTATTCAAGCGGCGCTATTGGGGGAGAAGATATACATCCCCGGTGGTCTTGGAAAAGATGGTCAGCCGCTGGCGCGTTTGGATATCTACGATCCGCGTCGGGATGCCTGGGAGGAAGGCGCCATGTTGCCTGTGCCGCTTAGTGATTATGCGCTGGCGGCTTTTGAAGGACGGTTGTATCTGTTTGGCGGCTGGGATGGGGTGTCTGTTCAGGCGGGTGTGTTGGTTTATGACCCGCTACAGGATTCCTGGAGCCGGGGCAGTTCAATGCCGCAGGCTCGCAGTCACGCTGCGTCTGTTGTACTGATGGGAAAATTGTTGGTGATTGGCGGATTGGATGGCGAGAAGGCTTTAAAGGATATGTGGATTTATTATCCTCAACGTGATCGCAATGGCGATGATCCCTGGCAGCAAGCTGCCGAATTACCGAATGGACGCTTTGGCATGGGTGCGGCAAGTCTGACAGATGCACTTTATCTGTTTGGTGGTCAGACTGCGCTGGACGGAGAAGAGTTTTTACCTGCACTTGAATATCTGCCACAGCAAGGGGGATGGGTTGAACTGGAACAGCCGCCCCATGGGGTTGGTGTTTATCCGGCGGTGTTGGCGCTGGGCAGGCGTTTACACGTGCTGGGCGGAGAAATGGATGGTTTGAGTGATCGCCATCAGGTTTATCAGGCGCTTTATACCCAGCTTGTGCCTTTCATTGACTAACGAAATACTCCAAAAGCATTATTGACTGTTTAACATTACTTACGTTATGCTAACAAAAAGTCTTCTTATGTGAGGCGTGTATGAGCAAACGTTTGCTGATCTTTTTTCTTTTCCTTATCCTGATTCTTCTGGTAAATGTATCAACAGCACATCCTGCTCAAGCTGGCACATCCATCTGGAAATCTACCATTGCATATTTCAATCCGATGGACATTGTCTCGCCGCAGGGTGACGAGATCAGCGTGGTTTATTACAAAGCAAGTGGTGAAATGATCCCTTCAGCAGCCATTAAACCGTTGCAACCCTATCAATCGGGAGTGATCCTGATTGGTTCGGTTCTGTCTGATGAGAGTTTTCAGGGTTCAGCGGTGGTCAGCGCTACTGTGCCATTGTTAACATTATATCGCCAGGTTAGCGATGTTGATGATCCGCACAGTCCCATTTTGTACACTGGATTCGATAGCCGAAATGTTGGGCTGGGGAAATTCTTCTTACCGACAGTGCAGTCAGGGGCTTTTGATACCCGTATTGGGATTCAAAATGTAGATAACAATCAAGTTCGTCTGACGTTAAAGTTTTATACACCAGACGGCACCCCATATCTTTTTCCGACCAATCCGATATTACAACCCCAGCGTTCTCTTATAAAAAGTGTATCGGAGCTGGCAAGCAGTATCCCCAATTTTCCTAAGCCATTTGACGGCTCGCTGGTGATCGAGTCGAAAGTGGTCGCCACCAATGCAGATGCGCGCCTTGTAGCGGCTGTACAGGATATTCAGGCAAGCGGGCGTAAAGCGTATGCTTATGAGGGTTCACCGGGTGTTAATAACGAGTGGTTTATGATCAGCGCCATGTGCAAATTCGGAACTTCAGAGCAGACCACGCGTTATTACATTCAGAACACGCAAGGCGCGCCGGCGAATGTGCAGGTTTCTTTTTATGATTCTGGCACTGGTTCGCTTGTGGTGGTTTACCCCGGTGAAACTGAATATATTCAACTCCCAGCATGGGGACGCGCAACTGTGGATGGATGTGAGAGTGGTATCCCTTCCGGACGTTCGCTGGCGGCGGTCATTCGCAGTTCTGGTCCGATTGCCGTGGCGGGAAAAACGATTAGCAGGGATGGATTGATGACGGCTTTCAACGGGCAGGCAGCTCCTCAACCGGGCAGCGATGGGCGTTACCGTGTAGGCTTTCCTTATGTTGTCTATGAAGTCCGCGATCAGGGAGAACGCACGTTCCTTTCAGTGGTTAACATTGGGAGCAATCCGGCAAATATTTTGCAGATCAGCTATTACGGACGCGATGGCAGTCTGATCCAGCAGGAAAATCTGGCAGCTAACCCGGTGCCGAGGTTTGCCAAGCGCAGCAGTAACCCCTCAGCGGCGGGAGCTATTGACGAATGGGCGGCAGGGTTTCTAGGCGCAGCGTTGGTTGAATCGGATCAGCCGATTGTTGGTATGGCGCGTGTCCAGCGCACGGTTGGGCTGAGTGGTTATAACGTGCTGGGTGAGGATTATCTTGGCGCGGTCTTTATCAAGTAGCGATGCGAATGAAATGGAAAGATTTATTGGGATTATCCAGCAAAAAGGGCCCGCTGTTGAAAAAAGCAGCGGCGGCGCTGCTAGCTTTATTCGTTTTCTATCTTATGGCAGGGTGTGTGCCTGGGATGTCTGCCCCTGCGCCGCCTTTGGCGGTTACCCTCGCACCCGGCTTGGGTGCGGTGATTGGTCAGGTGAGCAATGCAGCGCAGTTCTGGCAGGGCAAACCACTTTATCTTTATGCAGCGCCATACTACGCTGGCGAGGATGGCAGGGGGTTTTTTATGCTGGAGGTGGACCGGCACCCGCATACCCGTTTAGAGACGGATGGGTCCTTTATACTGATGGATATCCCGCCGGGGCAGTATGTTCTGGTGGTGGGGCCGACAGCGCAGGAGGGCAGGCTGGCGGTGAATGAACGGCAAGAAATTTTGGTTGTAAATGTTGAAGCTGGTGCAGCGTTAGATTTGGGACGATTGACCCTGCGCCCCTGAGAGATGTTTTCTGTAAAGTAATTGTAATTTGCGGTGTTTTTGAAAATGGATAAACTAAGTTTGGTGAGTCGGTAACACTCATGGAAGGAATACTACCTTTCTAAAAGGAGATGAACTGATGAAAGCAGTAAAATCTATAATACGGTTGCTGGCGGCATTGGCAATTCTGGCGGCGGTGTTTCCACTTCAGCTTCAGCGAGTTACGGCGCATCCAGCACATGTGGAGATTGATCGTAACACCCCCTATATTCCTGGCGAAGTGGTGGTGACCTTTATGCCTGGCAGGACGGGCGCCCAGTATAAAGCTCAGGCGACTGCGCTGGCAGGGCAGGTGGGCGCTGCAGTGGCAAACCGCTATGATCATATTGCCGTTTTGAGCTTTGATCCGTCTTTGGACGTGGAGACAATGGCGCAGGCTGTCCTTTCTACTGGACAGGCAGTTTGGGCGCAGCCCAATTACCTGTATTGGGTGCCAGAAGAAGCCGACGCCGTCCTGGGCGAGGTGCTGGTGACGGATGGGTACGATGCGCCAAGCATCAAGGGCGGCACGGAACGCATGACCTGGGACCGGGTGGCGCAGCTGGCGCGCCCCTATCGCAAATCTTCCACCCCGGCTTTTCCCAATGAATTCCCCAGCGGCAGATTCTGGGGCTGGGATCGGGTGCAGGCAGATTTGATCTGGAATAACGCCAGCGCCTCCCCAACTGTTTGTGTGCTGGATACTGGTGTTCAGCGCACGCATCCGGATTTGAGCGGCAGGGTGATTAACGGTTATGACTTTGTCAATGCCGATGCCTCTTCGGATGATGATAACGGGCATGGCACGCATGTAGCGGGAATCATTGCTGCCAAACTCAACAACGGCACCAGTACGGCGATGGGTATTTCGAACGGTTCAGTGCTTGCGGTGAAGGTGTTAAATGCACAGGGTTATGGCAGCAGTTATAGCGTGGCGGCGGGATTGCTCTATTGCGCCCGTAATGCTTCGGTGGCAGTCATTAACATGAGCTTTGGTTCAACTGCAAAAGATAAGCTGTTGTGGGACGTGATGAATTTTGCGATTAATCCCAGTAATCTATCGGCAAATGGACCTATCAACCAGTACCGTAAGTTGATCGTTGCCGCGGCGGGCAACGAATCGAGCAGCACCCCGGTTTATCCGGCAGCATGGTCAAATAGTGGCAATAATGGTCCAAATGGTGAATCCAATACCATTGACGGCGCAGTGCTTTCAGTGGGCGGGGGACGAGCGCCTTCGCCTTATCAGCTCTGGGTGGACAAAAATGGTGATCGGCTTTACGATAGCGGGGAGTTCTTTGATCCTGAGCAGTGTGCGACCGGTTTGAAGCGGGAGAATGATGCCACAGGCAGCAACTATGGATTATGGGTGGATCTGATTGCCCCAGGTGACTCGATTTTCTCGACCACACCGTATAATGCGCCGTTCTATCTCAACTACAGTGCTAGTGAGCCTGTTGCGGCAGGCTATGACTATTTGAGCGGTACCTCGATGGCGGCGGCATATGTCTCGGCGGGGGCGGCGCGGGTGATGAGCATTATTCCGACGACGAGCTTGCCATCCCGTCATACCTGGGCCAAAAGCGAGTTGACTAGCACGGATAACAGCGATGTGCTGGAATTTGCTGTAGATGGTCATGACTTTACTGCTTCTTTTGACTATCGCAGGGGTTACAACAATCCTACCGAACATGTGGATATGAATGGTGATCCAGTCGAGTATGGTGTGCCGTTTGACCGTGATGGTGATAACGAATTGGATACCATCATGGCGCCTTATTGCTGGCCCGGCTGGGCGGGGGCAACACCAGGTGAGTGGAATGAAGAGGTCAATATGGCAGTTCGACCCCAAGTGGCGCGCTATTTGAATATTGCCAAAGCAATGAAGCGCGGCGGGATTGTGGCGGAAGTGAAAGATGCACTGACTGGTTTGCCGGTCAACAGGGCATTTGTATATGCTTATCAATTGAATGATCCATCCGGGAGAGTCTTGTTGCGCGACAGCGCCATGACTACTGCCAGTAATTCGCGCGTCATGTTAATTAACCTGCCGGTCAACCCATCCACTGGATACGGCAATTATCGCCTGGACGTGTCTTATGCTGGCGCGACAGTAGGGATAACCACTTTTAACACAATGCAGGGCGATCCGCTAAGCGGCGGCAACGGCATTCGAGCTGGCAATTTGTACACTGATCCGTATAATTCGGTCAGCCTGCCGAGATATGCGGAAGGCATCAATTTTGTGCTGGACTGGACAAATCCTGAAGCCAATCTGGATATGTTCCTCTGGCTGCCAAGTGATGACAATCAAGATTATTATCCTGCCCCCAATCCTTTAGGCACGCGCGGCGGCATCATCGGCGCTCCCTCTGGGTTGCTTCTGGCGAATACGCCGAATGGAGATGATCCTTCTACTGAGCCGACGCTGGCGGACAACTTCCTCGGCGCGGGTACGCTTCTGGATCCCTCAAAATTTATGCCTGTGGGCTTTGCTAACGGCTTTTCGCCTTTCGCAGCGCATCGTTTTGATGGCGGGGCAGATGTATTGATGGACCCAATGGGCAACCTGCTCTCGCCCGGCGAGACGATCACAGTAAAGTATGGGGCGTACAGTGGTGTTTTCAATGGGTTTAAGATTTATAAGCCGTATTACTACAAACCCTATTCCAATACAAGTGCGCCTAAGTATCAGCTATGGGTGACCGATTACAGCAAGAACTGGGGCGGCGGACGCTGGTATCAGCAAGACGGCGGTGTAGGTATGCCAAGGCGCTACCTGGATACAGACGGCAGTGACTATGTCTATCCAGCGTTGCGCATTTGGATTTACGGCAAAATCGTAAAAACACTGAAACCGACGGATATTGCGTGCACAGATAATGAAATATCTTGGTGGCATGTCTTGACGATGGATGGCACACAGCCTGATTGGACGGGAAATGTCTCTTTGCTGGCTGAAGCCGAGTGTGTCAATGATACAAATATGAACATGGGAAGTTTCCCTTATGGGAATAATAACCCTTACTAGGAACATCCATACTGACTTTTGGGGCTGCCCCTGAGCGGGCAGCCCTTTTTTGTTGCGGTTCGGAGGTTGTGGTGAAAGAAGTCATTACGGAATGATCTGCGGATAGGCAATCACAATGACGCGGTGGGTGTTGTCTGTTGGCGGCCAGCAGGAGATCAGTGTCAGGCGTGGGGCTCGGGTTGGATGCAGGTATTCAGAAAAGATAAGACGTTCTTGTTCAATATCCTGCACAGGCAGAATGGTCACTTCATTGACCTGATAGGTATACTGTCCGCGCCCTGTGGTGAGCTGGATACGGTCGCCCGGCTGAAGCCCGTACAGATGGCGGAAGACCGATGAATCGATGTTGTTGTGGCCAAAGAGGATAACGTTGCCGGCAGGGTCATCAGGCAGGGCGCTGTTAAGCGCCCAGCCAACGCGGGCGCGCGGCGTGCCCCATTGGGTATTAAGTGGATCTTGCGGGTCGGGTGACCAGCCAACTGGAACAACCGGTGCTAGAACGTTGATGGCTGGAATGCTGATTTGCTCAATCAGCCGGCTGCCGAATGCTGTCCTGGCAGCGCCTTCGGGGTCACCGGGCAGAGGGAGGGCAGTTGGCAGGGGAGTATCTGAAGGGACGGGCGAGGGTTCGAGCGTTCGGGTGAGGTGATATTCTTGCGGGGCGGGCAGCAAGGTGGGCGTAGCCCGCAGAGCGGGGATTGCAGTGCAGCCGTTCAGCAGAAACGTGAGCAAGAAAAGAGGATAGAGATATTTCACAGAACGGATCTATCAGCGCAGTTTTCCGCCGGTGACTGGCAGTGATTCGGGTTGTGCAATGGCGAAAACGCCGAAGATTGAAAAATGCGGCACGTCGGCAATAATGCGGTTGTTGGCTGTGTCGAGCGAGGTGGGCAGGCGTTCCCAAAGGCGCGTTTGACTGTCAAATACAGCAAGGAAAAGATTCTGCGGATCGCCGCCGGCTTTGATCAGATCGCCAGCAGTGTAGTAGTAGCAAACGCGAGGCGGCGGGTTGAGCGGTGGGCGCGGGGTGGGGTCAAGCGTGATCTCACTATAGTGTCCAATGGGGGTATCCTTTTGGCGGGCAGCGGGCGGAAAATAGGAAAATACGGACATGCGAACAGTGGTATCCGGCGCAGCGGGCAAAAGACCGCTTGGAATTTCCAGACAAAACGGGGCAAGCAGGATGGTTTTGCCGGCGCTGTTGGCAGTCGTGGTGGTCTGACAGGCGGGGACGCTGCGCGGGTTGCCTGCCGGGTAGGGGTAGAAGTAGATTGCCTGATTATTCTTTGCTGCGCCGAGCTGATTATATGCCACCTGAACTCCTGTATATCCATCGTTGTATTCCAACCCGATAGTCGAGGAGGCTGTGTTGCCGTTCATTTCTTTATACTGATAAATGATCTGATTGCTGCTCTCGCGCAAAATTGCTTGGAAGGTGAGTGCAGAGGAGGAAACACTTGCCTGATGCACGCGGTGCCATTCGACAACAAACTCACGGTTGGGTGCGCTGCCCAGTGCAGCGGCATATATTGCTGAAGGGTTGGTGGGGGAGGCAGGGTCAACTTTCAAATCGTCCCAGAAAGGCGCAAGGAAGACGTCCGAACCGTAGGTGGTGCCTCCATTGCGCAGAGGGATAAGGAAATTGGTGGCTTGCGTGTAGCTGAGTGTTTCCCCGATGCCGTCAAATGCCAGATAACCGTTCGAGGATATGGTTAGATTGTTGTAGTTGTTGCCGCCAAAGTTGAAGGTGAAGGGTAATGTGATGGTTGTTGAGACATTATCGCCAAAAAGCGGGATGAAGGTGCCGGCTGGATACCCTGTCCAGTTGTGAGGAATGGTACGCCATTGATAGGTGATATTGCTGCAACGGTTAGAGTCAAGAAAGTCATACTCGACCGTCGCGGCGGGTGGTGTTGGGGAGGACCCGCTAGGGGTGGAATGGAGAGCGTCCGCTACCTGTATCAAGCCGTAGCCGGTATTGTTGTCAAAGCCAGGTGTTCCCAGGTCCAGGGCAGTGCTGGTCAGGGCAGTGTAAATTTTCGCTGGTGTGTCAAAGCCTGGCTGACTGGCAAGCAATCCCGCCGCTCCAGAAGCGAACGCAGTAGCCATAGAAGAGCCGGAAAGCAAACCAAACTGATTGGTGGTGCTGTAAAAGAGCGTACCGCTCATTGGGGTTGTGGAGATAATGTCCACCCCGGGCGCCATCACATCGAGATGGGCGCCGGTATTAGAACGAGGATCGCGCTGGTCAAGCTGATTTGTGAAGCCTACTGCCATGACCCATGAAAAGGCAGCTGGATACAGAGGGGACGATGAACCGTTGTTGCCAACAGCGGCAAAGAGCGCCGCGCCGTGTTGGTAGGCGTAATAGGTGGCATGTTCCAGCAGGCGGCTGAAAATAAATGTGCCCACACTCAAGTTGATGACTCTTGCGCCCATATCCGTAGCAAAGATCAATCCCTCCGCCAGATCGCTGATGGTTCCACCACAGGAAGCATCTAGTACACGTACTGGTAAGATGCGGGCGTTCCAGTCCATGCCGGCGATACCGTAGGCGTTGTTGCTGTTAGCAGCAATGATACCGGCGACGTGTGTTCCGTGTCCGCAGCGGTCTTGGGGTATCCAATCGTCTTCAACGTAATCGTAACCGGGCAGCAGCCGCCCGCTAAATTCTGGGTGGGTGGAGTCAATGCCGGAATCAATGACGGCAATGATAATATCAGTTGAACCCTGGCTAATGTCCCAGGCACTTGGAGCTTGAATGCGCTGAGGCGCGTACTGCCCATCGAGACTGTAGGAAGAAGGCATCCATAGCGGATCATTGGGAACAACCAATGCTTGTACGCGGAAGTTCGCTTCGGCGTAAAGCACGCCAGCCCGTTGCAGCAGAAGATTGCGATAAGTCTCTTCCTTGCCGACTGGTACGTTAATAAGGACTGCATTGAGTGCCTGCAAATCGTTTTCTTCAGCGGAGATGGATGCTCCCTGCGGCAGCTCGAGCATCTCCACCGTGTAACCATCCATCAGACCCACGATAAGCTGACCAGGAGCAAAGGGCACAGAGGCTGCTGATGTGCCGGCAGAAGTCAGAGTCTGCAGCGGCGCAAGCGGCGCCAGTGCTAAAAGAACCATCATAATAGAAAAGGTAAGATGACTGTGTTTCACAGTGTTGCTTATTCCTTTTCTTATTCTAGCATAATGGATATCATGTGTTCAAAAAGTCGTATCGAGATTTCGTGAATCGGCAGGTTTACTGCTTGCAAGTGAGGAATCAATAGATTTTATTTGTCAAATTCTTTTCTGTTCTGAGCCAAGTGAATTTATTTGCTGTATAATCGGTTTATTCCTAATGGACAGGATCAGGTTATCTTAAAGACGAGGAGGTTGAAAAAAAATGACAAAATCCGAGGCTGATGTTTCATCATTGTTTGTCCGCAAAGCGACTGGTCTGGTGAGAGCATGGTCGGTTTGGGACGCTTTCATCTATGCAACTTTTTCCATTAACTTAGTCACTCTGGGGCTGTATATTTTCTCGCAGATGTATTTTCTGGAAGGCGGGATGCTGCCGACATTGTTGATCAGCGCTGTCTTTATCCTGGCGGAATGCGTAGTATACGCTGCTCTGGTGGCGGTCATGCCGCGTTCTGGTGGTGATTACGTCTGGCAGAGCCGCATACTGGGTGGTGGAATTGGCTTTGTGCTGGCGGTGACTGGCTGGTGGTTTATCCTCTGGCTGTGGGTGCCGCTGTATGGCGATATGCTGCGCCACATTTTTCTTACCCCTGTACTGGGTATTTTGGGGGCGCGCGATGCAGCGTTGTGGTTCGGGCAGACCAACGCTGGGATGTTTTTGGCTTCGCTGCTGGTCTGTCTGATCGCAACGGTCTATATTGCTTTGGGAATGAAGTGGTACGCCCGCATTCAAAGAGTTTCGTTTATTATCGGAATGATCGGTTTGCTGGTTGTATTCGGCTTGTTGTTCTTTGGCAATTCTCAGAGCTTTCAGACTGGGCTGGCAAGCCAGGCGCCGGCTTTGTTTGGCGCGCCGCCGGATGTCTATGATGCTACGCTGAAGGCTGGTGAGGCGGCAGGTGCGGTTTCACCGTTGGCTGGCGGTTCACTGCAAGCCATTTTTCTGGCAATGCCGTTTATTGTGTTCTTCAATCTCTGGCCTAACTGGGGTTCAACGCTGTATGGCGAGGTGCGCGGGGCAACTGATTTTAAGCGCAACTTGTGGGGAATGGCAGGCGCTTTAATTGTCACTACGCTTTTGGGGGCAGTTTTCTTCCTGCTGGTTTCTAAAACGTTTACGTGGGATTTTTATGTGCGCGCTAACGGCGCTTGGTGGAATTACGCTTGGGGATATACCGATCAGACGCCGCCATTACCGATCTGGCCCTATCCGGCATTGCTGGCGGTATTGATGACGCCAAGCCGGCTGGTGCAGTTACTTGTCATTGTAATGATGAGTCTGTGGTGGTTTGGCTGGTCGGGGACGGTCTTTCTAAGTTCAACGCGCGTGATCTTCGCCGCTGCTTTTGACCGTTTGTTGCCGGAAAAAGTGGCCGAGGTCGATCCAAAAACGCGCACACCAGTCTACGCGCTATTGCTGATGGTGATTCCTTCGATCATCGTTTCGGCGTTGTTTGCCTGGAACGTGTTCAATTTCCGCTCGCTGACCTTGGATTCGACGCTCGTGATCGCGGTGACCTATCTGGGTTCAACCATTGCTGCCATTTTGCTGCCTTATCGGAAGAAAGAATTGTATGAAGCGTCGCCGATTGCCAAATATAAAGTGTTGGGACTGCCGCTGATCAGTGTCGCAGGCGTAGTCTTTGCTGCTTTTCTGATTTTTCTGCTATACCTTTGGCTTTTTGATCCGCTGAGGTTGTATGGGATCGGGCTGCAAAACACCAGCTCGGTGATCTTCATGTTGGTTAATTATATGCTGGCGACAGCCATTTACTGGGGCTTCAAGCTTTACCGCCGTGCAACAGGAATTGATATCCGCAAAGTGCATCAAGAGATTCCAGTTGAGTGAATGTTGCCTGTGAGGCTGAATGAGCCAGGTGTTTCCCGCAATTGCTGATGAAGCACGTCGGCTTGTTGAAGCTGCCGAACAAGAGGGTATTCATTTGCGGCTGGTGGGCGGACTGGCGATTCATCTGCAATGCCCCTCCGCCCGCCTTCCCGCTTTACAGCGCTCTTATGCCGATATGGACATGCTGACGGACCGGGAAGGCGGTCTACGGCTGGGCAGGTTTTTCCACACACAGGGTTATGTTGCCAATCGTCAGTTGAATACGCTCAATGGAGACCGTCGTCAACAGTATTATGACGAGACATTTCAGCGGTTTGTAGATGTTTTCATTGGCGATTTTGAAATGTGTCATAAAATTCCACTTGGTGAACGATTGACGGTTGAGCCGTTCACCCTGCCGCTGGCAGAGCTGTTTCTTACCAAAGCGCAGATTGTTGAACTCAACCATAAGGACGCGCTGGATTTGCTGGCGCTTCTATTGGATTATCCGATTGGCGAGGGAGACAAAGCTCAGATTAACAAAACTGTTATTGCCTCCCTATGCGCCAAAGATTGGGGGCTTTATACAACGATTAACTTGACACTGCACAAACTGGAAACGCTACTGGAAAAAAGAGAAATAGCCTTGGATGCAACGCAAATTGCGGCGATCACCTCACGCATTGGTGAGCTGCTTCAGGCGATGGAAACGGCGCCAAAGACAATTGCATGGCAGGCGCGTGCGCGGATTGGCACGCGCCTGCGCTGGTATGCAGAGGTGGAAGAAGTCCGCCGTTAGCGCTTTCAGGCGAGTGTAAGGTTTTTGAAATCACGCACCTGACCGGTAATTGCGCGTTCGGTGGGCAGACGTTCAATACTGGAAGCGCCAAAGAAGCCCACCACGCCCGGCATGTGCGTCAGCGCCTTACCAACATTGTCGGGCTCATCAAATGGTCCACCGTGACAAATCACCAGAATATCGGAGCGCACTTTTTTGCCGGCTTCAGCGATTGCCATCACCCGATCGATCGCTTCGTCAAGCGTCAACGCCACCGCTGCGCCGATTGTTCCGGAAGTGGTCAACCCAACATGTGCCACAAGCTGATCGGCGCCAGCTTTTGCCATTGCCACCGCCTGATCAGGGTCAAAGACATAGGGAGAGGTGAACATGTCCAACTCGTGGGCAAGGCGGATCATTTCGACTTCTTTGTCATAGCCCATGCCGGTGCCTTCAAGGTTGGCGCGGAAGTTGCCGTCAATCAGTCCGACTGTGGGGAAATTCTGCACACCGGAAAAGCCGATTTCTTTAAGCTGTTTGAGAAATACCGGCATCAGGCGGAAGGGGTCGGTGCCACACACACCCGCCAGGACGGGGGTATTTTTAACAACCGGCAGAACTTCAGAAGCCATTTCAACAACGATGGCGTTGGCATCCCCATAAGGCATTAAGCCTGCCAGCGAGCCACGCCCTGCCATGCGATAGCGGCCGGAGTTGTAAATGATAATCAGATCAGCACCGCCGGCTTCGGCACACTTGGCGCTGATTCCGGTCCCAGCACCGCAGCCGACAATCGGTTTGCCCGCCGCCACTTGAGCGCGCAGGCGTTTGAGGATTTCTTCGCGAGAAATAGCCATTGTTCCTCCTGAATATTTACTTTTTCAGCATTTCTAGAAGCAGTTCAGCCGCTTTACTGGAGAATTCTGGGTCGTTAATATTGTGATCCATTTCGATGACTGGTATGCCCGGTTTTAGGTTGCGTTTAATGGCATCATAACAAGCTTGGTCGGCTTCTGGATCCCAGAAATCACCGCCGGGGCTGTCCAGCATGGAGACACCTTTGAGTGGGATGAGAATGACAACCGGACCCATGGATTGATTTGCTGCATTGGCGATCATTTCGCCAATTTTGGTGTTTTCCTCAACATTGGTGCGCATCAAGGTCACGTTGGGATTCCATTGGTAGAGTTTGCGTCCTTTGTACTTCTCCGGCACCGTTTCAATACCCCAGAAATTACACATATCCACGCAACCCGGCACCAGCACGGCAGGGATGCCTGCCCGAGCCGCAGCCATCATGCGATCCGGCCCGGCGGAAAGTACCCCACCGCAAACCTCATCCGCCAGTTCGGTGGTGGTAATATCTAAAGAGGCGGTGATGAGACCATCAGCAATCAGGCTTTCCATCGTCTTGCCCCCGGTGCCGGTGGCGTGAAAGACCAGTACCTCGTAGCCGTTTTCCTCCAGGATGCTGCGTGCCTGATCCACACACTTGGTAGTATTGCCAAACATCGAGGCAGTAATGAGTGGTTTATCGCTGGCCGTGGCAGGTTTCTCCATCTGCACCATGCCGGCAATTGCGCCGGCGGCATTCGTATAGATGGCGCGGCTGATGCGGTTGAGTCCCGCTACATCCACGATCGAGGGGATGAAGGTGATGTCTTTGCTGCCAGTGTAGGCGGATACGTCGCCGCCGCCGACAGTGGATACCATCACTTTGGGGACGCCGACCGGCAGCGTGCGCATGGCAGCGGTGGCAATGGATGTGCCGCCACTCCCACCCATGCCGAGGATGCCATCCAGTTTGCCCTCATCATACAACGTACGGACGATAACTGCTAGACCCCTTGCCATGACCTGCATGGCTTCGTCTTTATGTTCGCCGCTGGCTAGATAAGCCAGATCACCACCGCCAGCCTGGGCGACTTCGGCACGCGAAATATCGGGTGTGAAAGACGGTTCACCCATGACGCCAAAATCCACCATCAGTGTTTTCAGTCCCGTGCTTTCAATGAGATCTCGGACATAAGCAAAATCTTTGCCTTTGGTGTCCAGGGCACCCACGATTACAACAGTTTTGGTCATATACTGCTCCTTTCCCGAAAATGGTATATTTGTTTTTTTATTGCATTATTGATGCGTTGAGACTTTATGGCAGTTCACCGGGTGGCAGGACACGGCAGTCTGGCAATTCGCGTAAAGCCATTTCGGGTCCCGGCGGTGCGTAGATGGCAATCAGTTTGAGTGTTTCCCAGCCTGTATTCATTGTGCTATGATCAACACCCTCTGGGATGAAAACCAGCATTCCTGGGCGAAGATCGGTTTCTTCATCAGCCACTCGCTGACGACCATAGCCGTAGACCACATAAAGGATTTCTTCTGTGCCAGGGTGGTTATGTGTGATGTGTCCTTTGCCGGGCGCCAAAAGTACGACTCCGGCGCTGAACTTTTGCGCGCCGGTAACATTTGGTGCGCTCATCCACTTTAAGTTCCCCCAGTCAAAAACCTGCGTTTCGACTTGTTCAGGTAAAACAAAATAGCTCGACATGCTCCCTCCCTGAATTGAGTGAGAATTCCACCATTTGTAATATTAGTGAATTTTCCATTCGAATTCAAGGTAGTTTTGGTAGTGGTTTTGGTGGATTCCTCGTCAGTGCATACTCGACCGCAGCGAGTGCGTGAATCTTCGTGGTGTCAAAGATCGGCACACGACAATCCTCATCTTGTATCAGCAATCCGATTTCCGTACACCCCAGAATAATCCCTTCAGCACCTTCGTTGACCAGCCGCTCGATGATGCGAATAAATTGTTTTTTTGAGGTTGAGTAGATTTTTCCAACAACCAGTTCATCGAAAATCACCTGATTGACGAGTTGGCGATCTTCAGCATTTGGGATCAACACATCCAGGCTAAATTTCTGCTTGAGTCGCTTTATGTAAAAGTCTTCCTCCATCGTGTAACGTGTACCCAACAAGCCGACCTTGCAGATGCCAGCCTCTCTGACCTGTTTTGCAGTTACATCGGCAATGTGTAGCAGGGGGATGTGGACGTTTGCCTGGATGTCATCTGCCACTTTGTGCATGGTGTTGGCGCAGATGATCAGGAAATCTGCCCCGCCGTTTTCGAGACTTTTGGCGGCGTCGATCAGAATTTTTGCCGCGTCTGACCATCTATTTTGCCGCTGAAGGATTGCAATCTCAGCAAAGTCCAGTGAGTAGAGGATACATTTTGCCGAATGCAAACCGCCAACTTTCGCTTTGATGGCTTCGTTGATGAGGCGATAGTACTCGCTGGATGATTCCCAGCTCATACCCCCAATCAAACCAATCGTCTTCATAGCTTGCTCCTGAAAGGAAAATGTTTATTATAATGAGCCTCAAATAAGCCAAGATGTTGGTGTTATCTGTGCTCTATCCAAGTATAGTGATTCCCGTTTGCTGTTCAAGTGTCTTTTCGTCAGGGTATGGCACGGGCTTCATCAATCTAGTTTTGCTTCCTGGAATCACTTTGTATTACCTCCTGAACAGCCTGTGAGCTATGGAGAAACTTATGCCGGCTTTGCAGCAAAAGTATCAAAACTGGTTCTCAGCAGCAATGATTTTGCTTGTTGCCTTTGCTGTTTTACTCTCCTGCGCACCGTCGAAGAACATGCTTGAAAACGGGACGGCAGGTTGGATAACCCAGACGGTGCCACCGGCTTTTTGGGAGGCACACTTGCCGGTTGATCATTCGCCGAATAATGAAAATGCGCTGGAATTAACCGTTTTCTTTACCAATCCGTATTCTGCGCAAGCGCAATTGCGTCAAGGCGGGCTGGACACGCTGCTGATACAAGCCATTGATCGAGCGAAGTTCAGCCTGAGGATGGCGATGTATAACCTGAGCCTCGAAAATGTTGCCGATACGCTGATTCGTGCAAGACAGCGCGGTTTACAAGTGCGTGTAGTCATGGAAAGCGATGCAATGGATGGCAAACAACCACGGCGGTTGATGGATAATGGCATTTCCATTGTTGGCGACCAGCTTGAGAGCCTTATGCATAACAAGTATTGGATGATTGATGAAGCAGAGGTTTGGACTGGATCGTTAAATCTAACCTACACTGGAACGTACGATGACCATAACAATGTTCTGATGCTGCGCAATTCATATGTCGTTCAAAATTATTTGACCGATTTTGAGGAAATGTTTACTGGCAAGTTTGGTGATGCCAAGCGCCGCAATACGCCTCACCCGTTTATTCAAACAGATGATACGAAAATCGAAACTTATTTCTCGCCGGAGGATAAGCCGCTGTCTCGCTTGGTTACGCTAGTAGGAGGGGCGCAGAAGCGGGTTCTTTTCCTCGCTTATTCTTTCACCAGCGATGCTCTGGCAGAGGTGATGATCGAACGCGCCGAAGCTGGTGTAGAAGTGCGCGGTGTCATGGAAAGTCAACAGATGGATAGTAATCAGGGCACGGAATATGAGCGGCTGCGTCAGGCTGGTCTGGATGTGCGTCTGGACGGATTAGAAGGTCAAATGCACCACAAAGTGATCCTTGTGGACGGCAGAATGGTTGTGATGGGTTCGTATAATTTCACCAACAGTGCGGAACGGTATAACGAGGAAAATCTACTGATTATTCATAATGAAGCGCTGGCGAAAATATACGAAGATGAGTTCGAGCGCATTTACGCCCGGGCTATTCCATGAGGTTAGAGTAAGTTCGGCGGGTCAACCTCGATGCGCAGGGTTGTGCCAGATAGCGTTTCTAGGGAATGTCTCTTTAGCACTTCGGATGGGGCAGGTCCGCGTAAAATGACCTGCCAGCGATATTGTCCTCCCTGCCGGGAAAAGAAACATGGCGCCGGACCAATCATTTCGGTGGCGTGATGCCCTTCCAGCTCAATCCGGCGCTGGAGCTGTTGCGCTACAAGAAAAGCGCTATCCGATGCAGTCTGAGCGTCGGCATGGGATATGGTTAACCTTAACAGGCGGCTAAAGGGTGGATAGCCAATCCGTTGACGGGCGGCTAACTCTTGGCGATAGAAGCCTTCATAATCATGTTGCGCGGCATATCGGATAGCGGGGTGATCGGGCTGGAAAGTTTGCAGGATCACCTCGCCGCCCAGCGGGCTGCGACCGGCGCGTCCGGCCACCTGTGTCAGCAGTTGAAAGGTTCGCTCGCCGGCGCGGAAATCGGGGAAATTTAACCCGACATCCGCCAGAATCACTCCAACCAGTGTTACCAGCGGCAAATCCAATCCTTTGGCAAGCATCTGTGTTCCAACCAGAATGTCCGCTTGATGTCGCAAAAAATGCGAGAGAATCAGATCATGTGCGCCCTTTTGGCGCGTAGTATCGGCATCCCAGCGCAGCACGCGGGCAGATGGGAATTGAGCCAATAGCTCGCTTTCCAGTTTCTCCGTGCCAAGACCATACATGCGAAAATGAGGGCTGTTGCATTCGGGGCATTTACGCGGCAGCTTGCGCTGATAATTGCAGGTATGGCAGATGAGCGTTTCTTCAAAGTTGTTATGCAGGTCTGCATGCAGGGTAAGTGGCAAGTCACAGCGCGGGCAGCGGAGGGTATAGCCGCATTCGCGGCAAAACACAAAAGTGGCGCGCCCGCGACGATTGAGGAACAGGATGGCTTGCTGTCGGCGCTCCAGTATTTGCGTCAGGGCATTCTGTAAAGCCCGGCTAAAGATGGAACGGTTCCCCATTTTGAGCTCGTGACGCATATCCACAATTTGCACAGGCGGCAAGGGTAAAACGGCGCTATCGCCATTTTGGCTCAGATAGGGTGGGCTATATCCTTGTTGAACGGCAGGGTGCATTGCCAACCGCTGGAGCTGACTCTCTACTGCCTGACGGTGTGCTAGAATGCGGAGCGGCAGTTTGAGAATATGCCAGCCTTCCTGTTCTGCCCGATAGGTTAGATTGACTGGAGGGGTGGCAGAGCCTAGCACCAGCATTGCGTTTGCCAGACGTGCGTAGATGATGGCGGCTGAGACGGCGTGATAATAAGGCGGATTTTCACTCTGATAGTATGAGTCATCATGACACTCGTCTACCACAATCAAACCGGGGTCTGGCAGAGGGGTAAACAGGGCACTGCGTGGACCAACAATGATCGAAAGCAAACCCTGCCGCGCCCGCCGCCAGGTATCATAACGTTCGCCGGGAGAGAGGCGTGAGTGAATCAGTCCCACCTGACCAGGAAAGCGCGCCAGGAAACGGCGCACTGTTTGCGGTGTCAGAGCAATTTCCGGCACAAGAACGATTGCCTGCCGTCCTGTACGCAGCGTTTCTTCCACTGCACGCAGGTAAAGCTCAGTTTTTCCGGACCCAGTGACGCCATGCAAAAGAAAGGGAGAAAGCGGCTGTCTTTGGGATGCCAGATAGATGCCAGCTTTCATCTGTTGCCAGGCGGACTCTTGATCAACGGTCAATTGCGGAGGTGTTTGCGGGACGCTTTCAATGGCTTCGAGCGGGTCACGCCAAACCTCGCTTTTACTCGATACAACCAGCCCTAATCTTTCCAGATGCTTTAAGTCTGCCAGGTTGCCCCCGCTGGCGGCATAGACCCAGGCAGCCTCTGCGCTTCCACCTTCGTTTTGGAGAAAGCGTATCATTGCCTGCCGCCGCGCGCCTGCTTCGCCGCGCCCCAGCCTTTCCCAATGTGTTTCCAGCATCTCTGACGATGCAATAAGTTGCACCCTGCGCGTCAGGCGCGGTCGCACACTGGGCGGTGGCAACACCGGGCGGCTTTGCAGCCATCCCCAGCGCACCAGAGCCTGCGCAGCGGGTTTCCATTCCCGATGTGGGAAAGCGGCAGCTATCTGTCTTCCGCGCAATGCACCGCGCTCACGTATCAATGCCAGCAGTTTGTGCTGAAATGGGGAAAGTTCTACCTCCTCTTTGAGCGGCTTGCCGGAGCGAAGGGAATATTCGCTGTCGGCATGCTGGCTAAGACCAGGCGGAAGCATATGATCAAGACAGATCGCCAACGGGGTAAGAGTTTCTTCCGCCAGAACCTGAGCAAGCGCCATTTGAATTTTGGTGACGACTGGTTGAGGGTCAAGCAGCGCCTCAACCGGACGCGTCTCCAACAGCGAAGTGCTTTCCAGCAGGCGCAGGACAATGCCCTGAACAGTTTGACGACTGAATGGAACAGCTACAAGACAGCCGGGCTGTACCTGACCTTCCAGCTCGAGCGGCAAATGATAATCAAAGACCCCGCTGGTTAGCGGGAGGTTAACGGCGACCTGTACGTACAAGATACCAGCCAGTCACATAAGATGTTTTCACATAAGGCGTAAAAATGCACTTATGATGTTCTCTATCATACTTGATGCAGACAGGGCTGACAAGCTTTACGGCGCAGGTGTTGTCATGCACGGTGGAGGGTAAACGGATTCTGAGCGCCAGTAAAAGTAATTTTCTGAATCGTTCAAGACGATAACAACTTGCGCGTCCAGGTAACCTTTGTCCGTGCAGCCAATTGCTATCACGTCACTGCCACTGGGGAAGACAGTGGGCGGCTCTGCCAATGGCAGAAATACCTCGTTGGACTGCGTCCCGATGATTTCAAAGCGCAGCCGGTTATCGTTTCGATAGGGTTCTGAAGAACGCAGTCCTTCTCCAGCGGTCAGGTAGCGCGGATATAAGCCTCTCCCGTAATATGCCGCCGAGTCTGGTATCTCCAAAAGGGTGTACAGACGGGCTCTTTCCGCATCGGTGAAAACGCCGGTTTGGATAACTTGTTCTGCGGTTTTGATATAGCGAGGTGGGACGACCCATTCTGCGAGTGGCAGTAGTGCGCCGAGCATCAGTACACTGACTGCTGCCCAAGCCCCGCGAACAATGCTGTGGCGACTCTGCGAAGACAGGGAGAGAAAAGTCGATTCTGAAGCATCTACAACACTCTTGGAGATAGGAAGGTTCACTTTCCACCAGAGAGCCAGCCAGATTAAAATTTGCGCCGCTCCCAAAGCGTAAAAGAAAATGCCTACCCAGTCCCCGGGCAGGAAAAATCGCCCGCCCGAACGTTTTGCCAGTGCTGTACTGAGGTTATAGCCAAAGTGAAGAAACAAAAGTAGCCATGCAATCTTGCTTTGTCGGCTGAGCACTGCTCCCAGTCCAATAGCTATCACAATCAGGTTGATCCCTAGCATTATCTGTTCGCCGGGTGGTAACGGCTGTTCAAGTGGATTGAACCAGAATTCGTGACGGGTAACATAATCTTTGAGTCCTTTGCTGTCATTGTCGAGCGGCAGACTCAAGAGCATATTGATTTCGTTATGGAAGAAATGCGCTGTCGTAAAACGTACCGTTTCAATTGGATGAGTTAACATATAATCTCTGATGACACGTGTCAAGCGGGCATTGTAAGCATCACCGCGTTCACCGGGCAGTGGATTGGTGTTTTGCATACCAGTAATGTAGCGCGCTTCATAAGCCAGTTGAACGGAGGGAGCTGTTTCCAGTACCCACATGCCAGAGACGTGATAATTGCGTATCACCCATGGTGCAAGAAACAAAGTCATTCCAGAAATGATTTGTAAAACCGCGGTTACCCAGAGGCGGACCCGCTGCCGTATAAAAAGAACAATACTGACGACAAGAACCGCTAACAACAGAATTGCTTGGGTGCGCACCAATATTAAAGCTCCCAACGCGCCGCCAATCCACCATGGTAACCAGCGGCGACAATCAGTCTGTTGCAGCCATAGAACGGTCAGAAGAGCAATCAATGCTATGCCCAACTCTGTTGGCACATCTGTCATCATCAGGCGGGCATGAGCATGAGCACCGTGAATCATACCTCCCAAAGCGATATTATTGCGCTCGCGCAACAGGATAAATAAAGCAGCCAGCAGACCAGCCAAACGACTATGCGATGCTTTACCAAGAAAATAGATGATCACTGGCAAAAATGCCAGCACCATGACCTGTACCAGCATTGTCTTGTCATAGTTCTGACCAGCCAAAGCATGATAAATTGCTAATGAGAAGACATACAGCGGGCGAAAAATGAGTTCACGTCCGCCAAATCCCTCGCCAATCAGCAGTGTTTGTGCTCTCAAGTCATAACCGGCTGCATCAGAGTAAGGATAATATTCAAAGTTGGGCGGCACAGGCTGTGGGTTAAAGTAGCTGGGATTCAGCGGCACAGCCTGCCAGAGCCATACTGTCATCAGCCACAAGCCGCTTGCCAGAAGGATGTCGAGCCTGCGCGCGGGCAGGTTTGGCGTAAACCAAAGTATGGTGGTTACCAAAGCCAGTCCAAGCCAGACCTGCGAAGCCAGTACTGGCGCGTTGGGGTAGAACCAGTCTACTGCATGGGGCTGAATTCCCAATTTGCTAATTGCCAGAAAACTGAAGCCGAGCAACAATATTGTTGCACTGATCAAGCTGATCCGCAAAATGGTTTTTTGTTCGCGCCAGAAATTGTTCAATGGTTTTGTGTCCATGCCAGCCAGTACTGACAAGAACGCTGCTTGAAAGCAAAGCCATCCCGCCCAGACCAGCATCGGCGACAGACGCAACGCTACAGTTTGCAACGCAGCAAAGCGTCCACTGATCAGCGCTCCGTTCAGGAAATGGATGGCATAACCAGTCAACAGCATCAGCAGCATAAACCAAAAGCCGTGATCGCGCTGTGCCATAAACCGACTTAGCCGTAAGAGCATGTTGAGCGAACGGGTGCGGCGATTGAGCAGAACAAGGAGAGCGAGACAAGCGGCGCCAATCAAGAAGACCACTACCAGCATTCCCAGGCGAAATGGTGAATAACCGCCCAGCATAGCGCGCCGCGGGTCAGCGGGAATGGCAAGCAACTGCCGGATGACAAAAAGGCTTTCCAGGGCGGTAAGGAAAAAGAACAAATTGAAACTGAGTTTTTGTCGCATAGTGAGTGTCATGATGAAATTAACTTTACGTGAATTCGGGTTAGGCGGGCAAGGGCAGGTACTCGTCCAAGCCCAAAGACGGTTTTGATGGACGGCGGCAGTAAGCAATCAAGCCGCACAGCACATTTACAAAGAAGTTGATGATACTGCGATGGCGAGAG
>DAOTYY010000050.1:0-65473 GCA_034434695.1 Anaerolineaceae bacterium | reverse complement strand
AACTTGAACTGCTCAAAGGCAACACCAAACTCAATCACTTTGCTCTCAAATCAAAATTGTACGTACGCGCTATCCAATCGGCTTACGCTGCTCTTCGGGAACTCAATCCCGTTCAATTGGCTGCGTAAGGTGAGTATAGAAGTTTGAAGCCGTTCTTGAATTCTTCTTTTTCGTGACATATTCGAAGTTTGCATAAATGTCATCCCAATCAGTAGACTACCTGTGCCAACCAGCATTGCCATCACCCAAGGGGTCCGCAGCCAGGCAAAGATTTTACCCAACCCGGGAATCAATAACCAGTATTTTCCCAGAATTTCATACTCTGTGGGTTCGTAAGCATCCAGCCAACTGTTATTATCTCCTTGAAGAACAAAACGATCAATTTTCTCGGCGACGATGCGGTGAATGACCGGTCCGATGGTGGGGTAGCGATAAGCGACAATATCGCCCACCTGGTAGAAAGGCGCCTGACGAAGCAATACCAGATCGCCTTTAGCGAAGATGGGCAACATGCTGTTCCCATTAACAATGACATATGTAACTTGTCCGCCGAATTTCGTGGGAGCGAGAATTATCCATGCCAGAATAACGAAGCAGATTGCCAGAGCGGAACGCAGGAGCGTTTTGCGCGTCAGGAACTTGAAAGCCATACTGCCCTGAATGAGAAAAGAGCGCGCTGATCACACGCGCCCTTTTCTCGTGGTTTATCCAGATGAGTTACTGTGCAGCGACCACACGAAGATTGTCGGCTGCCAGCACAGTGACAGCCCCTCCTATGTTGCAGGTCCACGTGCCGCCTGATTCGGTGCAGTTATACCATGAACCACCCGTAACGAGTTGAATCTTCACCGTTGCGGGTGTGGTAGAGCCAGTCAGAGTGAAGGTAACTTGATTGATGACGCCCGGGTTGGTGGTATCCAGCACATAGTGGACATTTGAGACGGTATATCCACTAATTGCACCGCTGCCGTCTCCCGCACCAGACCCCGGCACAGTATTGGCAGCCGCGTAGGCGAATGTGACTGCAGCAAGAATCAATGCAAAGATGAGTGGATAAAGAAAGCGGGATTTGCGATTCATTGTAAAGCTCATTATAAAAAATTTTTTGATGTCCAAGGGGAAAAATTGGGTTATCCCTGGTTAGTTCTCATTATTAATGTAATTGGGCTAAGAATGACTTTACAATTACATTACAGATTTTTTATAGAAGAATCCCTTAGGAGCCTTTGAGTTTATTGATTACGAAACCTGTTTCCGCCAACCCTGTTCGACAAATAGAGGGACATATTCCTGGGGGATGAACAGGCGGTCTTCTATGTTCTGAATCGTGTAGTAATTCTCCGGACGAATCAGGATGTCATCCTGTTTTCCAAGGTCAATCACCCAGCGGTCAGGAGGTTGACGGCGCGCCAGAAAACGCAGTTCAAAGGGCAGAAGTTTCAGCGGCTCTGCCGGGTCGAAGATGCCGATTTTTTGTTTGCGTGCTTGCCGAATTGCCAAACGCGCTTCACGGAGCAGTTTGTCTTCATCAGCTTTTTGCGGTGCTTGAAACGGTGGTATCACTGCCTTGTGAGGTGCTGCCTTGCGAAAGGGGTTGATGTTGGGCCAGATGAAATACGGTGTGACGATTGCCTGCCGTACCAGACGATCATTATAGCTAAGCGGACGCTCGATGTTTTCCCGTTCTTGAAAACGGTTGATAAACCCAAGGAAACGTCCGTAACGATCCATGACCTCATTGCAGAACACAATGAAAAACCGAAAGGTTTGTTTGTCTTGTTGCAGTGCTTCCATATCCGCCAAGATCATTGCTTCCAGTGCCTGCTGAGCTTTTTGTGCATGTATAGCGTGATTGGCGGCGGTGTTTGGTTTGCAGCGTGCTCGCAGGGAAGCTTTCAAGCTATTGGGCAACGGCGGATCAAAAGGTTTCCAGCGTGAGGCAAACGGGTTGCCCAGAAATTCCACCCACTCTGGTTTATGGATAGGCGTAAATGTGCTTGAACCGGGCAACGAAAAACTGATTTCCGCTGCGTCTATTCCTAACATGCGCACGCCAAAGTTGCCTTCTGCGCGCACTACGAGCGTATCCCCATCATGTACCTGCTGGCGCACACTGCCAATCTGGTTGCCGTGCAAACCAAGCCCAACGACTGCAAAGTTAGTGCTACCAATCTGTCCGATAACCTGTGGCATGTCTCCTACTACTACAAGACTCCTGTCCAGCCCAAAATTGATGAAGTCAGTGTAGCACGCCGGTAAGGCTGAGTCAACCTGCTCAAATGCAGAACCTCTAAATTCATACACAATATATCCGATTTATTCCTGGTATAATGTTTTGTATGGCAGAACAGTTTACTCGACGCGACTTTTTGAAATTGTGTGCTTTAGGCATGGGCGCGCTGGCTTTTCGACCATTTTTTCATCCGCTGGAGCAGTCTGGATTGATCAGAAGCCTGGAGAGTGGGGATGTTATCCGGATTACCACGCAGTCGGTCAGTGTGTATAGCGAGCCCAATGATAAGAGCAAAATCCTATTTCAACGTTATCGCGACGAGCTGGTGAATGTTTATTATGAAGTTAATTCAGAATTTGGTCCGGGATACAATCCACTCTGGTATCGAGTTTGGGGTGGATATATTCATAGTGCTCATACCCAGCGCGTTGCCATGCGGCTCAACCCGATACAGCACTCGTTTCCTGAAAAAGGTCAACTGGCTGAAGTAACTGTTCCATTTACTCAAAGCCTATTATATAGCCAGAGGGATGGCTGGCGCCCTCTTTACCGCCTGTATTACGAATCGGTACACTGGGTGATGGGTGTGGAAAGCGGTCCGGATGATCGGCCCTGGTATCGTATCAAAGATGAGTTATTTGATATTGATGCGCTGGATTATTTTGTTCCTGCCGCCCATTTGCGCATCATTCAGCCCGAAGAATTGACGCCGATCTCGCCAGATGTACCGCCGGGCAAAAAGCGGATTGAAATTTCGATTGCCCGTCAGACACTCACTGCCTATGAAAATGATCAGATTGTCCTGCAAACCAAAATCGCTTCTGGCGTGCCGATGCCGACCCCGCCGCCGGGACAAATTTCAACGGACACGCCCAAGGGTGAATTTCATGTTCAAAATAAAATGCCATCCAAACACATGGGTGATGGAAAGCTGACTTCAGATCTGAACGCCTATGAACTCCCCGGCGTGCCTTGGGTTTGTTTCTTTGAACCCAAAGCAGGCGTTGCCACTCATGGCACATACTGGCATACCAATTATGGCACTCCGATGAGTCATGGTTGTGTTAATATGCGCAGCGAGGAAGCAAAATTCATCTTCCGCTGGACAACACCGGTCTACGAGCCGGGCAACTGGGACCAGAAGGGTTATGGGACGCTGATTCTCGTTTCCTGACTTTTGGTTAAAATTCCGCCATTAATACAGCACGTGCTGGTGCACCGTCACTTCCGCCCAGTCTGAGCGGCAGGCAGAATAGTTCGTACTGCCCGGCTGGAACCTTGAAAAGATCAAGACCTTCCAGTATGACTATACCAGCCTGCAACAGAATTTGATGGGTTGGGCGACTTTTCTTATAAGGTGCTACCGATAAATAATCTATTCCGATAAGCTGAATACCTCGCTTCACCAAAAACTCAGCACCGCTTGCATCAATGGCGACAAAATCTTTATGAAAAGAGGGTATCTTCTCCTGCCAGAGAACAGAGTTACGCGTCTTAAGCAGCAGGCGCGTTGTGTCCTCTGCAATATCGGCATCCTCCAATATATCTGAGGTAATGACGTCTACGCTGTCCGGAATCTGAATAACCTGTGCCGGTCCGATTAATATCTCCAGAGCCAGCTCCTCAACACTTTTAGCACCTGGCAGGAAATGAACCGGTGCATCCACATGGGTCCCAGCATGGACACCCATAACCAGACGAGACACATTTGAATTAGCGCCTTCCTCGATTTTATTGACGCGTTCAAGAACAATGGTCGGGTCTCCGGGCCAGACTGGCAGGTTAGGGGTAATGGTGAGTGAGATGTCAAAGTATTTTTTCATTTGATCCTCCATAGAGCACATTATAACTGCACTATATAGCGGTATACCTTCGGTGTCCAACGTCAAGTGGAGAAATTACCAATCACTTGCCTTAAAAACGCCCTCAAGAAGGAATCTGCGTTCTTCGGCTGTCATAGGGCGAGGACGCGCAAAGTCCTCTAAGAGCGCGGTCAGCAATTCTGTTCCAATGTATTTCCCGTCGTAAAAGATATGCCGGTCAATAAACTCGCGTCGTGTGCCGGCGACTGGAATATCCTGTGTGCTGGGGTTTGCCATATACATTTGGTCGAAAAACAAGTTGCCTAAGGCGTAATGAATAAAGTGATTGTCCACAAAGGTCATCGCCTGGGGGTAATGCCCCTGGCTACCGCTGACAATCACAGCACCGGCTTCGGCTAGTTCTCCAAAGTCGCGTTGTTGTGCTGGTGTTGGTTGATAGACATAATATTCAAAGTGTTGCAGGGTTACAATGGGAAGATACTCTTCCGAACATAGTTGCTGAATTTGTGATTTCATTACTTCAAACTGGCAAGGTGCAATGCCAAATTCTTCATCGGTAGCCCAGATATTCGGTGGTCCTGCCAGATTGCAACCCAAAAATGCCAGCCGATTACCATTGTGCTCGATGAGAAGGGGACGGCGCGCCGCGTCCAAATTTTCACCGGCACCATAGTACTTCATCCCATGCTGGTCATACAGCTCGAGGGTGTCCAGCAGGGCTTTACGCCGCCAGTCCATCAGGTGATTCCCTGTCAGTTCGACAATATCCGTCCCGACTATTTCCAGCAGCTCGATGTATTCAGGACGACTGCAGAAGATCAGGCTCTTTTGGTATGGGTCTGCAGGTGGACAATTCTTTTCAAACGACACCTCATTACTGATGTGGGTCAAGTCTGCTTCGCGTAGCCATTTATCAATATCCCGCGCCGGATAATCCATCCCCCATTTTTCCATTTTTGCGCCAGTTGCCCGCACCAGTGCAGTTGTTCCAGTCATAATCAGCGTGGTCATTTTGCTCGAATCATAATTCCCCGATGGCACGTTAATACCTTCCGGACTCTGCTCGTTTTTCCAGCCAATTGGGATGGTTAGTGGGTACTGGATGGGGCTGAAATTGCGATCGAATGGCGACATATCGTCAATTCGCAATACTTTCCAACGCGGATTGACTTGCTCAAATGGTATGATTGCCCAGCTAGGGCGTTCTTGCCAGGCGTATTCCAGCAAGTTTTCTTCAATTTCCTGTACCGATGTTTTTGCTGGTTTGCCCCACAATGAGCTGAAAACCTGTAGTGTGTTGTGGTTCACTAGTAACGGTTTTTCCTCAAACAATCCAGAGCCTTCGCCTTGCCAGAACAACCGCAGGGCGTTAAGGGAAATCCCATCCTCAACAGTTGGAAATGGGGCAACCAGCGCATACACCCAGAAGCTGATAGCTTTTTCGGAAGGTACAATTCCAAGTCCGAAAGCTTCAGCTCGTTGGTCATCTGTCATTAGCACATTGCTTGTGAAGTGAATTTGATTGGATAAACCTGCCGGTATGTCATTTTCAATACGGATTAGGGTTTTAGGAGGGGTGGGTGTTTCTGCTGAGTTTGTAATTGTCCGAAAAGCGGGTTGAATAGGGGTCAGAGTCTCTCCAAAGGACATATCGCCTGATGGCATTGTTGATAGCTGACAGGCAACGCTTCCTAGAAGGATGATACCAAGCATCATCAAACTGCACCGTGCACTCATTTCACCATACACATTCGCTGAACACACGCTTGAGCAATTTCTCGCGTTCCTGGTCAGTCATCAATCTAGGTCGGGCGTAATTTTCAAGGATAATTGTAATCAATTCGGTATTGATGTGATGTCCATTATAGAAAATGTGCCGGTCAATAAACGCCTGTCGGTTCCATTTGTCCATCTGGTCAAAGAAGAAATTGCCTAAACCATAATGGACAAAATGTCCATTCACAAATGTCATCCCTTGCGGGTAATGTGCCTGGCTTCCACTGACAATCACCGCTCCCGCTTGTGCCATTGCTTGAAAATCAACCCGTTGACTGGATTGTGGTGAGAACATCTCCGCTTCAAAGTGCTGGAAGGTGACAATGGGAATGTTGCCTTCTTCCAGCAGAGCGGCAATTTGCTCTTTCATTTTTTCCAGGTCACAAGGCGCAGCGCCAGGATGATCATCGGTAGCCAAAGCAATCTGAGGACCAACCGCGTTACATCCCAGAAAAGCCAGCCGATTGCCATGATGTTCCAGCACAAAAGGACGTTGCGCGGCTTCTCGATTTAAACCACCGCCATACACTGGCAATTTATTCTCTTCATACAACTTCAGTGTATATATAAAAGGTTCTTCACCCCAATCCAGCAAGTGGTTGCCAGTCAATTCAACCACATCGGTTCCAACGTATTTTAGCAGTTCGATATAAGAAGGGTCACTGCAAAAACGCATCTCTCGCCGGACTGGTTTTGCTGCAGGGCAATTTTCCCAAAAAGAAACCTCGTTGCTGATGTGTAGTATATCTGCGTCTTTCAGGGTTGTAACAATATCCTGTGCAGGGTATGTAACGCCTTTTTCTTCCATGCGCAGCGCAAAATAGCGCACCATGGCCGTTGTTCCCGTTAAGATCAACGAGGTCATTTTGCCGGAATCGTAGTTGCTAACAGGCAAGTTCAAATGAGTGTTGCGGGCTACGAGGGTCGGATTGAGAGTTTCTACCCCAAAGTGTACCGTTAGGGGATATTCGTCTATTTTGAAATTCCTATCCAATGGTGACATGCCATTTATTCTTAAGATCTTCCAGCGCGGCTGTAATTCCTCAAATGGGATCAACGCCCAAGAGGGCTGTGTTTGCCACGCTGTTTCAAGAATTTCTTCACTCTTGAGTACTTTTATCGCTTTGGCGTCAGGTTCTCCCCATAATGTGGTAAAAGCCGAAAGTGTGTTTTTGGAAAGCAACAAAGGACTGCCATTAAGCGCGGCAAGCTCTTTTTCACCTTTCCATGCAGCCAGCAGGTCATCCAGGGGAACATCATCCAGAAGTGTTGGAAAAGGTGCTACTAGTGTGTATACCCAAGTGGTCTGCAGCATGGGCTCATTATGTATCACGTCCAGTGAAAATACGGCAGTATCGCGGTTTTGTGAAATGACCACATTGGACATACTTGCCACTTGCTTAAGCAAATCGTCTGGGACGGATGAGGCAATCCACAAGTGAATAGCAGGGTTGCCCGGTTGTGGAGTCGGTGTGTGATCAGGAGTTTGGAGCGGTGTAGGAGATTGTGTAGATTCAGGTGGATTACTGGCAATCCCGTCTGCACTCTTGATTCCGTAAACCGGAACACACCCAACCAGTAAAATCAACGTTGTCAGTAGAATGGAAAACCATCGTGGAAACAAAACGGGCTCCTGTTTGGAATATGCCGCTAATTATACTCTTTGGTTTGTCAAACGTTACGCAACGAACCTGATAGTTCTTGAGAGCAAAAGCTCTTATAATCAAGCATGATTGTTTTGTTATATGCCTCTGCAGAAAGGTGCAAAGCCTATGCGTGAAGTTGCTGTGTTGGGAATCGGTCAAACCAAAATTGAGGAGCGATGGGAAAAATCCCTGCGTGAGCTGGCTGGTGATGCAATACTGGCAGCGTTGGACGATGCTGGAATCCATTATGTGGATAGCATTTTCGTCGGTAACATGATGTCAGGCTCAGCAAATCGGCAGCAGCATTTAGGAGCATATATTGCAGATTGGGTTGGACAACGTTTTTCCGAAGGGTTGCGTGTTGAAGCTGCCTGTTCTTCGGGAGCAGCGGCTTTTCGTTCTGCGCTGATGGCGGTTGCCTCAGGCGAAGTGGATACGGCGGTGGCTGTGGGTGTGGAAAAGATGACCGACTCACCTACTGCTGAAATTACCGCGCAACTGGCTACAGCGGCGGATGCCGATTGGGAGGTAGATCAGGGGGTTTCTTTTGTGGCGCTGAATGCGTTAATCATGCGGCGATATATGTATGAATACAATTGGAAGAAGGAGGATTTTGCGCCTTTTTCCATCAATGCGCACGCCAACGGTGCTCATAACCCCTATGCCCGTTTTCAGGATCCGATTTCTGAAAAAGCGTACGCACGAGCACCGATGATTGCAGACCCCATCAATTTGCTGGATGCTTCACCGATCGGGGATGGCGCAGCGGCAGTCGTTTTGGTACCAGCCGATACCTTACGCAGGAATGGTGGACGGATTATTAAGGTGTTAGGCTCTGCTGCGACAACAGATACCATTGCAATTCATGATCGTAAAGTTCCATTGTGGCTGACAGCCGCTGAAAAATCTGCCCGACAAGCTTATAATCAGGCTGGGATAGGCCCAGAGGATGTTGATCTTTTTGAGTTACACGATGCCTTCACGATTATGGCAGCCTTGTCATTAGAGGCTTGTGGTTTTGCTGAAAAAGGTCAGGGCCCACGTCTGGCGTTGGATGGGGAAATTACGCCGAAAGGACGAATTCCAATTGCCACGCGCGGTGGGTTAAAGGCGCGCGGACACCCGGTTGGAGCAACCGGAATGTATCAGGTCGTTGAGGTTGTTCAACAGTTGCGCGGTGAAGCAGGAGCTACACAGGTTGAAAATGCCCGTATTGGGATGACGCAAAATATCGGCGGCAGTGGTTCTAACATTATCATTCACATTCTGGGTGTAGAATAACTTTATTCTATATGCCCGAATTGTTGCTTGAGCGGCTGAACGCTCATCGCGCTCATACGTTTCGCATTTTGCCGGAATTACGCTTGCGCACTCGCGAGCAAGCAGTGCAATTCGTTAATGAGCGCGGATTTGTTTTCTTCTGGCCTGTCAAGGGGTTTTCTTATCCGTCTTTGTGGGTGGCGACAGCCGGAGATCGTCCGGTTGCAGACGAACATGACGATCCTGGTCACATTACCTGGAACTGGAAAGATAGTCTTTTAGGAAAAAAAGTCTGGTATTACGGACGTGTGTTATTGCGGCGCAACATGATGATCTCTCTTGCCTATTTACCATATTTCTATGCGCTTTCACCAAACTATGGCGATTACGAGAACGATTACTTGATTGATTACCAGCAGGGTTTGTTGACAGCCGATGCGAGGGGAGTTTACGAGGCTCTTCTCAAAGAAGGCGCACTGGATACATTATCCTTGAGGCGGGTGGCTCGTCTGGAGGATGCATCCAGCAGCAGTCGCTTTAACCGCGCTTTAGATGATTTGCAAATTACGTTTCGGGTACTGCCGGTAGCGATAGCGCCGGTAGGCGCCTGGCGTTATGCGTTTGTGTATGATATTGTTGCCCGACATTTTCCCGAATTGGTCGAGTGGGCACGGCCAATCAGTGAGCAGGCAGCCCGTCTGCATCTGGCACACTGCTATTTTGAATCGCTGGGCGCCAGCACTCTGACAGATCTGAAAAAAATGTTCAAATGGCAGGAAACCGATTGCCAAAGGGTAATTCAAACTCTTATTGACGAAGGTCTTGTTACGGAAGTCAAACAAGCAGGGAAAGGGGAGCGTACCCTTTCCCTGCTGGAACTCGTTTCTTCATAGGGTTTTTCTGGTATCTTGGGTGAGTTATTCACTTTCAAATAAGGGCAGGATGGTCATTGCGGGGACAGCCACCAGTCCCATATCGGTTAGCCTCAATTCGGGGATAACAGAGAGTGGTAAGAGATTGAACCCCATATAGGGAATACCCAGATTTTTAGCTTTCCAGACCTCGTTAAAGTGTTCAGATTCCTCTTTTACTTTGGTGGCTCGCTTATCGGAAATCAAACCGGCTATTGGTAATGCCACCAGCGCCTCAACTTTTCCGTTATCAACAATGACCAGTCCGCCGTTGTTCTCTTTAATTGTCTCGACTGCCAAACGCATATCGCTTTCGTTTGCGCCAGCAACGATAATATTGTGGGCGTCATGACCGACACTACTGGCAACTGCACCGCTGTGCAGGTTGAAGCCCTGCAACAAGCCATGTCCTACTCTGCCCGAGCCTTTGTGGCGTTCCACAACGCTCAGGAAACACAAGTTATGTTGTTCAAAGTGTTCCCGCCAGCTTTTACCAGCTTTCAAGGTGACTTTCTGGTGAAAGGTGACAATTCCGGGCGGTGCAACTTGGATGACATTCGCAGTGACTTCCTGCTTTGGAAGCTCTGGTGTCAGTTTGAGTTGCTCTCCCAGCTTGACAGTTTGATAGGCAGCTTTGGGGTATTTCCAGCGATTTTCAAGCTGTTCTTCCAGCAAAGGGGTGATCTTGCGGTCTTCTACCATTAATTGACCACCATACCAGGTGTTTTGAACTTCCAAACTGTCATTGAGCAAGACAATATCCGCTCGGCGAGAGTGTCCCAGTCCGCCAATTTCGCCATCCATGTGATAACGCATGGCAGGATGCAATGACCCCATGCTCCAGGCAGTTAGCGGATTGATACCCAGACGGACTGCTTCGCGCACACACCAATCCAGCCCAAAGAGGAACAGGTCATCGGCATCTCGGTCATCGGTGCATAAACACAGGCGTTTTGTGCTGATCCCCAACTCTGTCGCCACTTTGATGATCGCGGGTAAGGAGTGCCAGGGAGTACTAGGATTGCCAGCGCGCATAAAGACCCATAATCCTGCTTCAATAAAATCTTCGGCAATATCACGGTCAATTGCCTCGTGAGTATCAGTGACACCTGCGGCGGCATAAGCGGCAACGAACTCCCGTCCGTAGCAATGCCCACAGACAGGCAGACCACGTTTTAATGCTTCAGCAATCACTGCGTGACTTCGAATGTCGCTGGAATAGACCGGTACATAATCCATTTTCTCGCCCAATGCCACTGCTTCGGGCCAGGCTTCAAAAATTGCCCCAATTTTTTCCGGTGTCAAATCGCCTCCGGCTGTCTCCAGGTCGGGAGAAGTGGAAGGCACAGTGCTGGGCACGGTCAGGAATACCGATAATGGTGCATGACGGGCATCTTCCAGCATCCATTCGATGCCTTCCCTGTCAGCGACATTGCCAATTTCATGGCTATCACAGAAGATGGTTGTGTTTCCATTCAGCAAGGCAGCTTCTGCATAGGCACATACCGTCATCATGCTGCTTTCCACGTGAATGTGCGGATCAACCAGTCCAGGTGCCAGAATGCCGCCCTTTGCATCATAGA
Organism: Anaerolineaceae bacterium; assembly: GCA_034434695.1. Taxonomy (GTDB): domain Bacteria; phylum Chloroflexota; class Anaerolineae; order Anaerolineales; family Anaerolineaceae; genus DYEC01. The sequence goes on along the minus strand of DAOTYY010000050.1, from coordinate 54,241 downwards.
AAACTGTTCCTTCTGTCCGTTTTGCAGTACCGGCGGGTTGTACGGCTGCAATTCGTCCCTGCTTGATGAGGATTTCCTTGTTTTCCAGTATGCGCTCTGTATAAGTAGAAAGCATGCGCGCGCCGGTAATGACCAGATCGGCTGGTGCGCGCCCAGCAGCCACATCCGCTAATGCCCTTGTGACTGTATGTAGTGGAGGTACAGAAAATCTTGTTATGCGCTCCATAAATGCCTCCTAATAAAAATTCGAGAAGCTACTATACCGTTCGAAACCTCTTAACCTGTTTTGCCGGTTGATTTTATCATAGCTGCGGCTTGAAAATTTGTCAAACAAATTAGAACGAGCTGTATTTTCGTTTTGTTCCCTTTGCTCTGAGGGATGAAAAATGGTGTGCCAGCGTTATAGTATATAATCAAAACGCATATACATATATATCCATTATTCTAAAGAGGAATTATTTTATGGAATTTCATGTCTCTCGTCAGGCGCGCGATCGCTATCAATTTGATCAGGCACTGTTCACCTTTTCGGGAAATGTCATTTTTGCTGATTTTTTTGCTGCCCGCCAATTTGCCCAAAAGATGAACCAGAAACGCGACCTGGTGAACTTTCCTGAACAGACTGTGAAAGCAGGGCAGCTAAATGCATTTGGGTTAATTGATGAGATTCTCCACTTTGTTGTGGCGCTTTATCAACGTCAAAAGAATCCTCAGGTGATGCAACAGGCATTAGAATATCTGGAAAGTCGGTTGGGGAGAGATACACTGGAGAAAACACTTTTACAGTTTACGTTGGAATTTCCTCCTTTGGTAGTTTATCAGGGAAAGCAGAGCAATGATGCGTATTTGCAAGGCGAGACAGAGGGGTATCCCAATCGTGCTGCTGTACTGGAAGAGTTGTTGATGTTGTGGGTAGCCAATTCCAACCCGGCTACCGGTAATCTCAGAGAGTTGTTTAACGATACTCACTTATCCCGTGAAAGCGCCTATATTCCGGTGATCAAGGCTTTATATGAATTTTTCGAAAAACAGCCGCCTTTTGGACCAGATCAACAAAACCTGGTGGATTTTCTGCGTAGCCCGGCAATTGCTGTACCTCATTCGTTATTTGGTCAGCTTGAATATATTCGTGAACGGTGGGCTGAATTGATTGGAAATTATCTCTATCGTTTGCTGAATAGTCTTGATTTTATCAAAGAAGAAGAGAAAACTTCCTTTTGGGGACCAGGTCCGGTGATGATCCCTGTATATGATCGAACGATGCTTGCTGATTTGGGTGATCAAGAACGGTTCAGCCCCGATCGCGAATGGATGCCTCGACTGGTCTTAATGGCTAAGAATACCTACGTTTGGTTAGATCAACTTAGCAAGAAGTATCGTCAGCACCTGACGCGGTTAGATCAGATACCTGATGAGGAATTGGACACACTGGCAAGTTGGGGTTTTACTGGTCTCTGGTTAATTGGCGTTTGGGAGCGTAGTCGGGCATCAGCTCGCATCAAACAAATGTGTGGGAATCCGGAAGCGATTGCCTCGGCTTATTCGCTGTCGGGTTATCAAATTGCACAGGATTTAGGAGGTGAAGAAGCTTACCAAAGCCTGCGTCAGCGCGCTTGGCAACGAGGTATTCGATTGGGAAGTGACATGGTTCCCAATCATATGGGGATTGACTCGGATTGGGTAATTCATCATCCTGACTGGTTTATTTCTCTGGACCACAGCCCATTTGCTACTTATACCTTTAATGGGCCTGATTTATCCTCCGATTCACAGGTGGGCATATTTTTGGAGGACCATTATTATTCCCGCAGTGATGCGGCTGTGGTTTTTAAGTGGGTTGATTATCGTACCGGGCAGACCCGCTATATTTATCATGGCAACGATGGTACCAACATGCCCTGGAATGACACTGCTCAGCTTAATTACCTGAATCCTGAAGTGCGTGAGGCGGTCATTCAAACCATCCTGGATGTTGCTCGCAGGTTTCCTATCATCCGCTTTGATGCAGCTATGACCCTGACCAAACGCCATTATCAGCGGCTCTGGTTTCCAGAGCCAGGTAGCGGCGGGGATATTCCTTCACGAGCTGGGCAAGGGTTGACCAAAGAACAGTTTGACGCTGCAATGCCGAACGAATTCTGGCGTGAAGTGGTTGACCGGGTAGCTCTAGAAGTGCCTGATACGTTGTTGCTGGCAGAAGCTTTCTGGTTGATGGAGAGTTACTTTGTTCGCACATTGGGTATGCACCGTGTATATAACAGCGCTTTTATGAATCTGTTACGCAATGAAGAAAACGCAAAGTATCGTGCTTTGTTGAAAAATACGTTGGAGTTTGATCCACAAATACTTAAGCGTTATGTCAACTTTATGAACAACCCAGATGAGCGAACAGCGGTTGATCAGTTTGGTAAAGGGGATAAATATTTTGGCATTTGTGTTTTAATGGTAACAATGCCGGGGTTGCCTATGTTTGGGCATGGGCAGATTGAGGGGTTTGCCGAAAAATACGGTATGGAGTTTCGGCGCGCTTACTGGGATGAACAGCCTGACCATTATCTGGTTGAACGCCATCAGCGTGAGATATTTCCGCTGTTGCATCGGCGAACTTTGTTCTCCGAATTGGAGCATTTTTTACTATATGACTTTTTTACTGATAATGGTGCTGTCAATGAGGATGTGTTTGTCTATTCCAATGGCGCGGGACACGAGCGCGCTCTGGTAGTTTATCACAATCGGTATGCCCATACTCAAGGCTGGATACGAATGTCGGTTGCTTTTGCTCAGAAAAGCGAAATGGATGGTCAGCGCCGTCTAATTCAACGTACTCTAGGGGAAGGGTTGGGATTATCAGCAGATGCGAATATGTATGTGATCTTTCGAGATCACATTGGAGGTCTGGAATACATCCGACCGTGCAAGGAAATTCATGAGAAGGGGTTGTTTCTGGAATTAAGTGCTTACAAGTATTATGTTTTTATGGATTTCCGTCAAGTGATAGAAGATGATCGAGGGATTTATGGGCGACTTTGCAGCTATCTCAATGGTCGCGGTGTGCCGTCCATTGATGAGGTGCTTCGTGAGCTTCTGTTAGCGCCAATACAATCGCCATTTGAACAGATCGTCAACCCGGGCTATTTCAATTATTTACTGGGGTTTCGCCTGGAGAAAGAAGAAGATATCCTGAAAGACGAAGTTTTGATCGAGGCCAGGCAAAAAATGAATACACTTTTGACAGCGATGGAGCAGTATTTTGAGCGCAAAACGGAAAAGGAAGCCATTCTAGATGAAATTGTAGCCCAGCTTAAACATCTGCTGACACTCAATATTCTGGAGCGTATGTATCCATTTCCCGCAGGGCGTACCTATTCCGTAGCATTGAAATATCTAAAATCTGGTTTGACATCAGATGAAAACTGGTATGTTTTATTGGGTTGGCTTTTTACTCACCGTCTTGGAAAGATGGCGTCACTAAATGATTACGCTTTGCAAACTAAAACTTGGCTGGATGAATGGATGTTGAACAGAGTATTGAGGAATACGTTTGCAACCATCGCACAAGATTATGACAAAGCAGAACGAATGACAGGTATTGTTCAAATTCTTGTCGGTCAGCAGAACTGGTATGCTTTTACTTCTGGTAAGTCACTGGCTGAAGTGTTGAAAAACTGGCTTTCTGATGAAACGATTCGCCAGTTTCTGGGAGTTAATCGTTATCAGGATGTCCTTTGGTTTAATAAGGAAGCCTATGAAGAATTTATCTGGTGGATGATGGTGATTGGAACGCTTGAAATTTGTACCCATCCTTCCTTGACCGCCACTCAATTTATTGAATATGTTACTGCTTTATACAGTCTGATTGGGCGCTTTCTTGAGGCTGCAAGGACATCTGATTACCAACTAAATAAATTACTGTCGGCTATTGCCGGGTGAGATGTTTCGCGAACAGGCTTTAGGCTGTCTCGTGCGCGCTGCAGGTGTCGCATAAATACATCACTTGCCCGCAATCCGGTGCGGGTGCTTTTCACTCTTCTTAACCACTGCAAGGCTTGCTGAGATAAATCCTTTCCACTTGCCAGGTATGTCAGCCAGACCGCTTGAGCTGCGTAGGCAACATTATTGCGCGGCTCAATGCGGTCAAATTCGTCGAAAAACCATCCGCAGGATGTAAACATCCTTTGGCGCTCGTATTGAGCAGCCAGCAATAAGCGAATTTTTTGTATTTGCTCCTTGTTCAAATGCTCTTGGATAACAGAGCGTATGTATTCCTCTGGGTCAACGTAGCCGTCTACGACCCCAGAATAGCCATGTCGGAGTTCCCAAGGGTCAGAAAGGTATGGCGTTAGAGCTGCCAGATATTGTTTGTCTATCAACTCTGCCAGACGGTTAAGTGCCTGCCGCAAGGGGTTTTTCCAATCCCCATCTGAAGCACAACCACATACTGTGTACCAGCGCTTGATGCCGTGATGGCAGCTCCAGGATGTATTGGGGCGTATTGCGATTTTTTTTTGTGGGGGATGCAGGCGAAGCCAAAGCCCCGGGAAACAAGTAGTCACTTCAGAGAAGCGCAAAGCTCCGTCTAACAGATAAGCCAGGAATTTATCACGATAAGGTTGGTGATGTCCATATAATTCTCCGTCTGAGGCAATTGTGATAAACTGGCCGCTTTCTAATTTTGATCTGTCGGAATTAAATTGGGGCAGAATATACTCATGGAGGAACAGGTCACCGTTTACGGTGGCTCCGGGATCGAAACTTACCCGCATGCTGAGTTCCTGATTGTAGAAGAAAACGCTGATAGATTTGCCGTTCTTAATGGGTACTCGATAGGGTTGAGTTACATCCAGTTTTTTTGTGTGTGCCTGCCAGGGCGCCAGGATGGTGTATTCAATGCCGCAGTCCGCCAATACCTCCAATGTCTCGTAGTCAACTGCAGTCTCCGGGAGCCACATGCCCAATGGGCGCCGTCCGAAAAAATGCTCAAAATTTTGAATACCCCAACGCACCTGAGTTACCTTATCGTGGTGTGGTGAAAGAGGCAGGATGGTATGGTTGTAAGGCTGTGCCATTGCATTACCTACGCCATAATGTTGCAAGTTATCATGATCTTGTTGAATGATTTTTGCCAGCGTTGGGCGGTCAAATTTGAACATCCATTGGATTAACGTTGGACCAAGGTTGAAACTAATGCGTCCAAAATTTCCAAGTTCTGCATTTGGTTTATAGCATTGGTCATGAATGCGCTCATTCCAGTTGCGATATGGCATAGCTCCCGGCTCGATAGGAATTTCCCCGGTGAGAGGGTCTTCTCGTGGAGGCTGATAAAAATGTCCGTGAATGCAAAAAGCGCGTATGCTCATAACTTCAATCCTGTAGCGTTTTCTTGTGTGCTGAGGTAATCGAGATTCTGAGAAAAGCGCACAGGCATCAAACCAAATAGGCGTGGTAAGATGTCCAGAGCACATGTGCGGTCAACTGCCAGGTAATCTAACCAGAAAATGGAAACAGGAAAGCGTGGCATAAACTGTTCCATGAACAGCCCGATCAACCGTAGATAAGGCGGCTGAATAGATACCAGAAAACGTTTGAGGGACAATTTTTGCAATAAGATTTCCACAATCTCTCGGAAACTGTAGTACTCCGCACCACCAATAGAGAATGTCTGATTTAATGTCTGTGGGTCATCTAGAGAGAGCAGCAGGCAGGTGATTAAGTCTTCGATCCAGATTGGCTGTAACAATGTATTACCATCACCCGGCATCAGGAAAAAGCCGGGGGACATCCGCAATAATTTAGCCAGCGCCGTGGTGAACTGATCGCCAGGACCGTAGATAGGCCCAGAGCGGAAAATGGTGTAATTAACACCACTTTTGATAATGAAATGTTCGGCAATGGCTTTGGCTTTTAGTAAAGCAAACGCTGAAGCACGGTCAGCTCCGAGATGGCTCAGATAGAAAATGCGTTTCACCTTTGCCTGAACAGCAGTCTGCACCAGTGTTCTTGTACCTGCAATATCCACTCCTGTCAGATCAGCTTTACTGCCAATTCTTTCGCTTCCAGCCAGATGAAAAATAGTATCCACTCCTTTGAGGGCGGCGAGCAGGCTGCGCTCGTCGTTCAAGCTGGAAACTGCCACTTCGACAGGGATACCGCGCGGTAAATTAGGGGAAGATTGCGAAGGTCTTAATAACGTTCGCACTGCTTTTCCCTGTGCTACCAGTTGTCGGATCAATGCCTGGCCTACAAATCCCGTACCACCAGTCACCAGGATCATACAGCTCGATTATACCGCGCGCCATGCTTTGGAACTGCTAATATGCAGCTTTTGGCATGTATCTTGCTACGCTTTGTTCGGGAAAACAAGAATATCCTTTGAAAAAATTTGCCTGAGATGTATCTATCGCTGTGAGGTGCTATGGACACAATTATCTCATCTCTCCTATCACAAAAAAATCGCTTTGGGTTTCACTATTACCCCGATACACTTCATTACCGCGATATAGATTTGGCATTCTGGCTGCCGGAGTTAACTGCTTTAGGTGCCTCCTGGCTTGTTTTAAGAGCCCCCGCCGATCGGGCTATCCCGGAAAGTTTTATTCGCGGGCTGATTCAAGCTGGCATTGCCCCGATCCTACAATTTAATCTACCTTTGAGCAAGCCCACTCCCACGACAGAACTTGAACCTTTATTGCTGGCATATGCACGATGGGGCGTAAAAGCGATCTTATTATTTGATCGTCCCAACTCACATCATGCCTGGTCTTTACACATTTGGGCACAAGAAGATTTGAATAGTCGCTTTTTGGAACGCTTTGTCCCGTTGGCGAATCTAGCTTTGCGGACTGGTCTGGTTCCAATCTTTCCGGCTTTAGAGCCTGGGGGTGGTTACTGGGATACTGTTTTTTTGCGCTCTGCGTTAGAGTCTCTTGCTCAGCGTAATGAGAGCACTATCCTAGAGAACCTAATTTTGGCAGCTCGCCCATGGCTGCACGGTCACAGCTTGGATTGGGGAAGCGGCGGGCCAGATCGCTGGCCTGAAGCTCACCCTTATTGTTTGCCAAAGAATAGCGAGGATCAGCGCGGTTTTCGAATTTTTGACTGGTATTTAGCAATTACCCGTGCAGTTTTGGGTAAATCTTGCCCGGTTATTTTGCTCGAAACTGGGGTTTCTACAGACCCGATTTCAAAACAGTTTTTGCCCCAACCTGTTGAGGAGCAGAAGCTAATAATTATGACAATTGCTCGCTTGTTAAATGACGAAAACGTTTTTGACCCAGAAGATTCAGGACGTTTATTGACCCCCCTGCCGCCGGAAATTATCAGTGCAAACTTCTGGTTACTGGCAGCCGACTCATACAGTCCACATCAGTCTGCTGCCTGGTATAAAACGGATGGTTCCAGGCTTTCGGTTGTACAGGAATGGATGGAGTGGATGAAAGGCATTCAAGTAAGGGCTGATAAATCATCCCAACCCAAGACTTCAGTTGTGCCAGCGGGAAATGGTTCTGATGTGAGCCATCCGATTCAACATTACTTGCTTTTACCTAGTTATGAGTGGGGAGTTGCGGATTGGCATCTGGAAGTCATACGTCCATTTGTTAAGAAATATCGCCCGACAATTGGTTTTTCACTCAGAGAAGCCAGACTAGCAGAACGTGTGACGGTTGTCGGAAACCAACAAACCTTTTCTGAGGAAGAGCTTCAACAACTTCGCAATATGGGGTGTGAAGTTGAGCGAATTAGCGGAGATGGCACGAGTATTGCAACACAACTGGCGGAGAGGTGACCTATGAACATAACCATGCCCGTTAAATCCATTCAACATACGCCGATTGCTGTCCGACCACCAATGATCAAGGTAATTGGGTTGGGAGGCGGCGGGTGCAACGCGATCAATCGAATGATTGAGCTTGGCCTGGCTGGTGTAGAATTTATTGCCGCGAATACAGATCGGCAGGCGCTGCAAGCCTCTTTGGCTCCCGTTAAGGTCCAGCTTGGGCCAAAATTGACGCGTGGTTTGGGGGCGGGGGGAAATCCAGCTATTGGTGAAGCTGCTGCAGAAGAGAGTTATCGAGAACTATCCAACGTTTTGAGCGGAGCGGATATGGTATTCCTGACTGCGGGGATGGGGGGCGGTACAGGTACTGGTTCGATTGCAATTGCTGCTCGCGTCGCACGCATGTTAGGAGCGATTACAGTCGCTATTGTATCCATGCCTTTTTCTTTTGAAGTGGGTCGCCGGCAACAGAATGCCCGCACCGGACTTTCTAAACTTCAACCCTATACAGATACTCTAATTACTGTGCCCAATGATCGGCTTCTACAGATTGCACCACGCGATTTACCACTAGAGTTGGCTTTTCGAATGGCGGACGATGTTCTTCGACAGGGTATTCAGGGGATTTCAGAGTTAGTGCTCCATGCAGGTTTAATCAATATTGATTTCTCCCATATTCGCCGGCTGATGCAACGCGGTGGAGGCTCGCTTCTCGCCATTGGGGTTGGCGATGGGGAAAATAAGGCGTTAAAAGCAGTGGAAAAAGCCCTACATCATCCTCTTCTTGATGATATACCATTAGAAAATACGACTGGAATCATTGCCAATTTTACGGGCGGCGAGGACCTTACATTTCAGGAAGTTGCTGATGCACTTGAATACCTCCAGCGAAAAACCAATTTACAGGCAGAAATCATTCCGGGTGTCATGAATAACAATCAGTTGGACGACCGGGTTCAGGTGATTCTGGTGCTCACGGGTTTAGGCGCAACAGCGATTGAAACACCACAGGTAATTAATAAACAACCTGCTCAGGCAACTGCACCAGCCCATATTGAGACTGCCAGACTGGCTTCAGCTTCATCTAGCATATCGAGCCGCCCGCAGACTGAACTGGCTGCTGCGCAAAGTGATCTGGACCTACCCGCTTTCTTGCGGCGGCGCGTACGATAAGAGGACCTCATGAGAAAAATGACTCTCAAAAGCCATAGTCTGCAAAAAGCTTGCTATGAAGTCTATCAACGATTCCCTGCTATTAAAGGCGTCTTGCCCCGTGTTCAGTCATATGCCCAGAGTCGGTTTTTATTAATCTTTGAGAATCGGGCTACCACTTCAAACGGACGAACGCTATCTCAAGTTATTCGAGTGGTTATAGATGCCGAAGGAACGATCAAGAAAATTACCACGAGTCGTTAAGGAATATGTCTACGAACACAAAACTTTATCACCAGATAGAATTGGCTTTCTGGGACTGGTTCATCAATGAACTATCCGAATCAAAAACTGTACGCCGTCTCATTGCTATAAGTTATCGACTTATGATTGACAAACGATATACTCAGGCACGTATAGCTTTTTGGGTTACGGGTATGGGGGGAATGTGCTTTGGCATTTTAGCAGCTTGGCTGGTTACAAGTTTGAGGTGATTTGTGAGACGGCATGTTACACCAATTCTTTTCATTCATATCATCATCAGTCTGCTGTTTGCTGGCCGGCTGCCCTCTGTGTATGCTGCGCGTGGCGCTCCTGGTTCAGTGGAATTTGGTTATGGAGGGATACTGGAACCCCAAGGTATCTACCTGGAGCAGGCTTTGCAAGTGGCAGGTAATTTGCAATTCGACTGGGTTTTGATTCCAATTAACTGGAGCGCTTATTATTCTAGCCCTGACTCACAGCCGGATTTCTCTACACTGGACAGGATAGTAGCCTTTGCTAATCAAAATCAGATTCCGTTGATGTTCAGTTTCAGTGGTGTTCCCAAATGGGCATTGACTCCCCAAGGACCGGATCCCTCTCAAACCAACTCCTTTGTCCTGTCGCTTTTGCAGCGTTACCCCGGAGCCGTTTCAGCGATAGAAGTTTTTCCAGGGGCAAATACGGTTCAAGGGTGGGGAGCTATTCCAGATCCTATCGCTTATACAGCTTTGTTTACTTCTCTTTATCAGGCTCTACAAGGGCAAGGGATTTCTACTCTGATGGTCGCTGGTGGCTTGGAACCCATAGGGCAAAATTCAACTAGTGATGATGTAGATGATATTGTCTTTCTCCAAGGGCTGTATGCGGCTGGTTTGAAAGAGTGGATGCCAGTGATCAGTGTTCGGTTGGCTGGATTGACAGGTGATGCTTTGCAACCTCCAACCTCGGAAAACCGCTGTGTTTTACGCCATTTTGAAGAAATTCGTCAGGTCATGCTCAATCATCAACACGATACAGGTTTGATATGGATCACCTCTTTATCGAGCCCGGCTATGCTTGCAAAACAATCTCAAGAGGCACAAACAATGTGGTTGAGTCAGGCTTATCAACTCTTACGAGCCCAGCTTTTTGTTGGCGTGGTATTTTTGGATGCTATCAATCCTGACGTTCAGCGGATGAACGAATCAGGTTTTTATCTGATTATGGACGATCAAAATTATCACTCCTTTTATGCAAAACTGCGCTTGTTGATTGCAGAAAACTCTCCTGATTTGATCCAATACCAGAGGGGAAGACCAAAAGCAGAGGAGATTTTTAAATCCTAATGAAGAAGTTATATCTTCTCTTGTTGCCAGCCTGGTTTGTCATATGCGCCGTGGTGGGATTTTTGCTTTTTTATGTTGCCAGGCAGTTTATGGCTCCTTCTCCTCTATTTTCACAGAAGGTGCAGGTATTCAACACGCAATATAACCTGCTTATTATTCATGTGGACAGTTTGCAAAAAGAAGAAACAAATGTGCGTGGAGTGTGGATGCTTTTTGTAACACTGTCTCGCCCCCCCAATGTCATTCTCAAAGAATTGGATACTCAGTCAGTTGTCGTGCAGGTGTCTGATTCGCTAGATTCTCTAGAAAGGGGCAAAGAAGTTCATCACAAGTCTGTTGTTCAGTTAATTGGGCTCAATGTTCCTTTGCATGGCTATGTGATATTTGATGACGAAGGACGCGAGCAGTTGCTTTCTACGCTGACCTCTGTAACGTCAGCCAGACAAGAAATGACTTATGATTCCTGGAAACGTGGTCTGATAAATAACAACCTGTGTGATGTTCTGTTAAGCTCGCCATCCTTTTTTGAGGTAATGGCTTGGAGTGATCTTGTCCCTCAGCACCTTCAAACAGATATTGAAATGTCCGATTTGTTGGTGATTTATGATTTAATCTATCACTCTACACCTTCACCTGACTGCAAAGAAATAGAAAAATAACCGAATCTTTTTCTCAAGAGTAAATGGACTTGGACGAAAATTTGATCATTTTTTGAGGGGGCGAGCAAACAGTGCCAGCAATATACTGAGGAGATATAAACTAACAAGTGGTAGCATCAGTAATCCCATGTTGACTGGGTCGATGGTGGGGGTGATCACGGCTGCTAGGATTGCAATCAGCACAATGGCAATTCGCCATTGTCGGGTTAAACCACCCGCTGTAACTAGTCCTAGTTTTGCCATCATGAAAATTACCAAGGGCATTTCAAATCCTACCCCGATCCAAAATAAAAGACTGGTAACAAAGTTAATGTAGTTCATTGGTCTGGGAATGGTTTGAATCCCTGCAAAACTAATTAAGAAAGGTAATGCGGCTGGCAGCATAACAAAATAGGCGAAAATGACCCCAGCGAGGAAGAGGGATGTTGCTAGGGGCATTAACAGCTTTAGCCAGTGTTTCTCTTTTTCATTCAGTCCGGGTAGAACAAATGCTAACACCTGATATAACACAATTGGGAAAGAGAGGGTGAAACCAGACAATAAGGAAACCCGCATAAAGACCCCAACATTTTCGGTAACCTCAATGGATTGAAGGCTTTGTATTCCTCCAATTGGACGAGTCAGAATTTCAATCAGGTGATTTGCAATCGAAAAACTTATGAGGGTTGAAATGATCAACGCGATTAACGCTTTCAGTAGCCGCGATCGCAATTCGACAAGATGGGGTCTTAGGTCGCTGATGACACTCGGTATTTGTTCCTGATTGTCCATCTCACAATCTTCTTAAGTAATCAGTTCTCTGGGCATGAAATCTATCCGATTGAGATATACCAGGCGTACTTTTCCTTCGGCAAAGTCAAAGCGCGAAATTGAGGCGTTATTTAATTCGAACCAAAAAGGATTCTCCTCTGGCAACCCTAACAAAGTCCAGACAAATACATTGAAGAAACCACCATGAGTGACGAAAACGACATTATCATCTCGATTTCCGTGTCTGGACAACAATGTTTCCAAAACTCTTTGCCCCCGCGGCCGGAATTCCTCTTTTCTCTCGGGGGCACGATTCCACCACCCCGATTCGCTAACTTCGGAAGGCAAAACGAGTTCGGGAAAATGTTTCTGGAAGAAGGAGCGTCCCCGACCTGACTGACCAATCTTTTCTCCACTGATTTCATCTTCCAGGTAGATTCCTCCCCATTCATGTAAGTCAACCCAGCCATGCAGGGGCAAACCCAATTCACGTGCGATCCATGCCCCTGTTGCCACTGCGCGAACCATCAGGGAAGTGTACAGATGGGTGATACGAAAACCAGAGACATTTTGGAGGTCGTTGGAGTTAATTTGTTCGCTAGTCGAGTTTTGTCTTAAAAAATCAGCCAGGATTTTAGCTTGTTGAACGCCAATTTCGGTCAATTCTGGATCATCCCTGCGACCTGCCAGAGAACCGTTGCTGGCATACAGTGCGTTGTTTGTGGATTGTGCATGACGGATGTAATACAGTTGCATGTTGATGAAACTCCATTCCTCAATGTATGTGTTGGTTATTTTACCCTAGAACATTTTCCCTTCTGGCACATTGGGTGAGAAGAGTTTCTGCTTTTTCGTTTGGTTTGATGAGAGAGTGCTGAAAAACAAAAATTGCTCCCTAATATACGGTAACACATTTTTCGTATAGATAATAAGATAAAAATGACTTTTCAACGCGGTGACTGTTCCAAAACTGGTAAACTTAACTTGACAACCGCCATATCTGGGGATCGGAAACCCTTGCTATCCCCCAAATCTGGCGGTTTCAACGCATATCTACCAAATTTGGAGCAGTCACTCAACGCGCATCGTTTGACGAATTACTTAGCGCGTGATAAAATTAGCACTTGGTGGGGGCTCGTTCAACGGTAGGACAGCAGACTCTGGATCTGTATATAGGGGTTCGAATCCCTTGCCCCCAGTCTGCCCCAGGACACCCTGCGATCCCAACAGGGTGTTCTATATCAGGAGGAATGGTTCTATGACCCCAACAACCACCCCTAAAAATTTTATCCTTGAGGCAGTAGAAGAAGACCTGCGTACTGGAAGGTTTAGTTATGTGCGTACACGTTTCCCTCCTGAACCCAATGGCTATTTACACATAGGTCATGCCAAAGCCATCTGCATTGATTTTGGTGTTGCCGAAGCCTTCGGTGGTGAGTGCAATCTTCGTTTTGATGACACAAATCCTGTCAAGGAAGATGTGGAGTACGTTGAGGCGATCAAAGAAGATATTCGCTGGCTGGGGTTTGATTGGGGTGATCGGGAATATTACGCTTCGGACTATTTTGAGCAGCTCTATGAGTTTGCTTTATTGTTGATTCAAAAGGGAAAAGCCTATGTGGATGACCTGAGCCCGGAGCAGATTCGTGAGTATCGTGGAACATTAACAGAGCCTGGAAAAGAAAGTCCATATCGCAACCGTTCGGTTGAAGAAAATCTGGATTTGTTTCGACGTATGCGCAATGGTGAATTTCCAGAAGGCTCGCGTGTCTTGCGAGCAAAGATTGATATGGCTTCCGGTAATTTGAACATGCGAGATCCGGTGATGTACCGGATTATTCACCGTCCTCACCATCGCACAGGTGACCGCTGGCATATTTATCCCATGTATGACTTCGCCCATGGTCAATGTGACTCGATTGAAGGTGTTACCCACTCACTGTGTGATCTGGCTTATGAGGATCATCGTCCACTTTATGATTGGTTTTTGGATGAATTGGGAATCTTTCATAGCCGTCAGATTGAATTTGCCCGCTTGAACCTGTCTTATACTATATTGAGCAAACGTTACTTGAAAGAACTGGTAGAGAACGGTTATGTGAGCGGTTGGGATGACCCGCGCATGCCGACTTTGCGCGGGTTGCGTCGTAGAGGTTATACCCCTGAGGCTATTCGTAATTTTATTGAACAGGTTGGGGTAGCTAAAAATGAAAATTTAATTGATATTGCCCTTTTGGAACATGCTATTCGAGATGACCTGAACCTGCGCGCTCAAAGGGTAATGGGTGTCCTGGATCCGGTTAAGGTGGTTATTCTGAATTATCCAGAAGATCAAGTGGAGGAGTTGGAGGCAATCAACAATCCAGAAGACCCCTCTGCAGGCACACGTAAAGTGCCATTTTCAAGGGAAATATATATTGAACGTGATGACTTTCGGGAAGTTCCGCCTCCCAAGTATTTCCGACTTGCACCAGAGCGTGAGGTGCGTTTACGATACGGTTATATTATCAAGTGTGTGGATGTGATCAAGAACGGTCAGACGGGCGAGGTTGAAGAGATCCACTGTATCTATGACCCGCAAACGCGCGGCGGGTATGCTCCGGATGGGCGCAAGGTGCAGGGGACAATTCATTGGGTGTCTGCCCGGCATGCACTGAATGCTGAGGTGCGTATGTATGACCGTCTGTTTACCGTGCCCAACCCGACTAAGGTCGAAGAGGGGAAGACATTTTTGGATTATCTCAATCCTGAATCTTTGAAGGTTCTTTCTGAATGCAAGGTGGAGTGCAGTCTGGCAAATGCCAAACCTGGTGACCGTTATCAATTCGAACGCAAGGGGTTTTTCTGTGTGGATCTTGACTCAAAAGCGGATCATCTTGTTTTCAACCTGACCGTACCTTTGCGTGATACATGGGCTAAAATCGAGGAAAAGCACAAAGAGAAATAACCGTTATTCTGCTTTGTGATACCAATTGACACGTGGTGGGGAGTCGTCTAATGGCAGGACAGCAGACTCTGGATCTGCGTGTGGAGGTTCAAATCCTTCACCCCTAGTTACAGGCGATCTGGCGAAGGTCGCTTTTCTATTCCAGTATTTTATAGAAAATCTTGGGCAGTGGATGTTCTAACACCTTTTCTGCCTGATAGGCAATACGAAACAAAAGGTGTTCTTCCCAATACCTGCCAATAGCTTGCATTCCAATTGGCATACCTTGGGCATTGTAACCCACCGGGAAGCTGATGGCAGGGTGTCCTGTCAAATTAGAAGCAAAAATGAAACGCATCATTTCAACATCGGTAGTTAGGTCTGACCAGTCATTACAGGATGGGTCAGGTTGAACAATGGGCGCGGTGAGCGCGGTCGCAGGCGTGATAATGGCATCCACATTTTGAAAAACTTGCTCAAAACTACGTATTGCACGCGTGCGCATTCGCTGAGCCTGTAGATAATCATGGCAGGTCAGGGCACGTGCTAGAACCAGTGTAAGGCGAGTGGAAGCGGAAAATTCTTTTTGATATTCTGGATAATTGCGCATACTGGCAGCCATCTCAGCCAGAATAATGACGCTATGGGCAATGCGCATCGCTTCTAGTTCGTCAATTTCGAATTCGATCAGTGACGCGCCGGCATCTATGAATTTCTGTAGCATGGTTTGGTTGGCTTTCACAACCTCTGTATCGGCATGTTCAAACCATTGCCGGTAAATCCCCAGCCGGACACCCGCTAGTCCCTCTGCATTCCAGTTATCCAATCGTACGGGTGGTTGGTATAAAGAATTGGGGTCTTTTCGGTCTGCTCCTGCAATGAGAGCATATGTCAGTGCAGTGTCTTCCACACAACAACCTAATGGCCCAAGATGAGCTACGCTCCAGCATAATGGAAATGCCCCAAATTCACTCACGCGACCATAGGTGGGTTTGAGACCGACAATACCACACAGACTGGCAGGAATGCGGATAGAGCCGCCGCCATCGGCGCCTATCGCCACCGGGCAAATACCAGCAGCTACGGCAGCTGCTGAGCCGCTGGAGCTGCCGCCTGTATCTCGCCGCAAATCGTAGGGGTTGGCTACACGTTTGTGAAAAGCATTGGCACCATTCGGGTTAATTCCAATTTCGTGCATGTTGGCTTTACCAATTAACAAGGCGCCGGCTGCCCGCAAACGCTCAACTACGGTTGAATCCCGTATAGCTGGCTTTTTACCCAAAAAGCGCGTGCCAACCGTTGTAGGAAATGGCATTTGATCAATTTCATCTTTTACTGCAATAGGTACGCCATCTAATAAGCTCAAAGGGCGGCCTTCTTTCAGACGCTGAGCTGACATGCGCGCTTGCTTGATGAGGTCTTCTCGATCGGTAGCAATAAAAGCATTTAAGGGGATTGTTTCCTGATGGCTGGCTTGAATGGCGGATAATATGCATTCTGCTACTGCCAGGGGAGTGGTTTTTCCTTGCCGATAGGCTTCTGCATAATCTCGAATCGTTGAATAGGGTATATTGGGCGGGGTGACTCTTATCAGTTCTTTCCATGCTGGAAAAGGCGCGGAATGAACTTTTTCTCCGTCGTAAATTCGCAGAGGGGTATATGTAGGTGGCTCTTCGAAAGTCATTTTTCTCAATTTGGGGATGCCGCCATTTTCAAGAAGATTTCCCAATACTAAAAGACGAAACAATGGATTTTCCATTGCGCTGGCAAAAGTTGATAAAGCGGTACCCGACAGCTTAGGTAACTTCAAGGAAACCAGATCATATGTTGCCATAGCAGTTCCTCTAATCAATGAACAGGTTAATTGACATCTCCCAAGTAAACTTTTTCTGGTGGAAGTTGGCGAAGCATCTTGCGCAAAACAGAGGGATAAAATGGGAATTTTTCCAATTGGTTGATGGGCAGCCATTCGATACCGATTTGTCTTTTATCCGGTTTTTTACCTTTGAAAGGATTTTCATCTTTGATAATTTCACAGGCAAAAAAGAAATCCACCTGATGAATCTCACTATCGGTGCTGGCAAATTCATGATGTTTACCAACATATTCTCGTATGTAAAGCAGGTTTCCCACTTTGACATGAATGCCAAGTTCTTCTAAGCACTCGCGTTCGAGCGCCTGTGGTAAGGTTTCTCCTGGTTTTTGTCCACCCCCTGGGAGTGTATAGAAGATCGATTCCCCAGCCTGTTTTTTGATAGTAAGTAAACCTTGGTCTGTAATGATCACTGCTTTGGCTGAATTGCGAAGTGCCAACATTTGGAACTCCCAAGTTTCTACTTTGTGCAAAATGAGCTGTATCTATCACTTATTGTACAGTATTTCTTTTATAAATCCGAAGGAGACTGTATTGTTGGGTCATGAAGCAACCAGTGAAGAATGAGTATCGTTATCAGTCCAGCTAAGGCAGAGACAATAAAAGTGGTTTTATAGCCTGCCAGGTCTGCCAGCCAGCCGCCCAGCATAGGGGCAAGCATGGCTGCTGGAGCGATCAATGTATTTGCCATGCCCACATAGACAGGGCGTTCTTCTTCCGTGCCAAACTCGAGTGAATATGCAATACCAATAGTCCAGAAGGCAGTGTTTGCAATACCTGTCAGGATAAAAACCGCATAAAACCAGCCAAGTGAAGGGGAGAATGCAGCTATCAACGCACTTGACAACGCAGCCATAGCTCCAAACTCAATGACCCGCCGACGACTCCAGTGGTCGCCTAGCCATCCCAGAACTGGATTTGCAATGGTTTGTGTAACTAGCAAAACGCTGGTCATGATGCCGGCTGTTACTTCATCCATCCCATGATAATTCACGGCGAACACAATATAAAATGCAAATGCCATGGTAGCAAATTGCGAAAAAACACGAGTGAGAAGAAACCAGACAAAATTTTTGTCTTGCCTTAATACTCGTAAAACATGACCAGAAAGAGATTGGGTACTTTCTGGTGCTGGAGTTATCCTTTCCGACTCACGCGTCATACGCAAAAAAATCCAGGAAATGGCAAGGGCAAGCGATGCCAGAAGGAAACAGGCAGTAAAGTTGTATGGTGATGAGTAGCGGTCAAGAATCAGCCCAGCAACAATGGCACTGATGCTTGCGAGCAGGTTCGCAACGGCAGATTGAATCCCAAAAAATGTTGCGCGCAGTTCGGAGGGTATCACTCTGGCTATCATGTTCTGCCAGCCATTTGCAGTCAAGCCGCCTCCCAATCCTTGCCAGGTCAGCATAATGAATGTCAGCACCAGCCCAGCTTTGATTCCAATCACAGGTAAAAAGGCAGCGACAACAGCGAGTCCTAGGAATGGTAATCTTTCTTGAATGGACATCGAGACCACAAAAGGGCGAAATTGCGATAAATGTGTCAATTTTGGAGCGGTTAGTAACTGCGGCAGTTGCCAGCCCATCACGTGTAAGGCTGGTACAAGCCCAATCAGCAACGCCGAGTTTGTCATTGTGGAAACAAACAGGGGAAGGATGGTTGAAAAGGATGCAAACCCAATTGCGAAACCGAAGAACGCTCCATCGCCAAGATTGACCAGATAATTATGGCGCAAGTTTCTATAGACTTCGTTGTCCATGTTTTTGTTAACCTTCCAAGTTACCAAGAAAAACCCCGGTTATTCGACCGGGGCTTGAAGATAGCGAGTGGATTGAAAGCAAAGGAAATCAAGTTTTTTCTTATCTGATAACTACTCATCAGTAATCGCTATCATCTTCATCCCACAGGTCTTCTTCCTCTTCTTCCTCTTCCAGGTCTTCCCATTCTTCCAGTTCTTCAGTTTCGTCCCATTCTTCGTTAGTTTCGACTTCTGAAGTCGGTTCATATGTCAAACAACCTTTATCCGGGTCCAGCTCAATCGCTGCGGCACTGCAATATCCATCATCTAAAAAAGCACAATCCAAATAATGACAACGTATCCGGGCCATTGATTTCCTCCGAAAAGAATTATTTTTTGTTAAAAAGTATTACCAGAGCAGCATCTATAATGAAATTGCGGTTGAGCGATAATAGCACAATGTTAATGGAATTTACAAGAATTATCCGGAAAAGAGAGTGTTGAAAAAGTCATATATAGCGCATATCTATACGAAAAACAGGCTGTTTTACCGCCATATATAGGGAGTGTGTTTTGTTTTTCAACACCCTCATCCAGAAAACATTTCAGTCAAAATCACTGGTAATTGGCCAGGCTTCCAGTTCAGCTCCTGCAGGGAGCGATTTTACCCCAGCTGGAATAATTAGTAAAGCATTTGCTCTGGTCAATCCAGCCAGATTTGCGGAACCTTGGTGACCAGCCAATGTGGCAGTAAGGATACCGTTCTGGATGCTGATTGAGCAACGGAAGTAGGTTTCTCGACCGTCGCTTTCGACTGGTTCTGCCAGTCTAACGCGCAACAAGCTATGTCGTTCCTGGGAAATGCCTACCATCTTTTGCAATACCGGCTGCACGAATACCATGAAACCCACGAACGATGACACTGGATTGCCGGGTAACCCAATTACCGGGATTCCCTTGTACGCACCGAAGGCAATTGGTTTACCTGGGCGCATGTTAACGCGCCAAAATTCTAGGTGCCCATGCTGCTGGATAATCGTTCGGACAAAGTCATACGTACCAACACTCACGCCAGCCGAGGTAAGAATCAGATCAACCTTTTGAGCTACAGCAATATCCAGATATTTCTGAATAATCTGCGGATCATCTGGCGCGTTCCCAAGCCGTATAGGGATGGCATCCGACATTTCAATCATAGCAGCTATTGTATAGGAGTTTGAGTCGCGAATTTTTCCGGGTGTCAAAGGCTGATCGGGCTGGATCAGTTCATCGCCGGTTGTCAGTAATGCCACGCGTGCCTTTTGGTAAACAGGGACTGGAGTAATTCCTAATGATGCCAACAAGCCAATGTCTTGTGGGCTTAGTTTTCTTCCAGCGGTGAGCACAGTTTGTCCTATCTGAACATCCTGTCCAGCCGGACGAACATATTCACCGGCACGTGGAGCATGTAAGATGCGTACCTGTTCGGGTAAACGACTATTGGGGTCTTGACTGGCATCGGTATATTCAACCGGAACGACAGCATCAGCGCCTTTGGGCATCTGAGCACCAGTCATAATGCGCGCAGCCTGTCCGGGTTGTATAGTCAACTGGGGCGAGATTCCTGCTGGAATATCAGCAACAACTTGCAGAGTGACTGGGCTGTCTTGAGTGGCAAACTTAACATCCTCAGTGCGCACTGCAAAGCCATCCATGCTGGAGTTGTCAAATGGGGGCAGGTTAACGCTAGCTATTATATCTTGAGCCAAAACTCGCCGATAGGACTGTTCGAGTGCGACAAATTCGACTGGTTTGACGTTAAAGGCTGACAAAATTTTTTGTTGGGCTTCTTTGACAGAGAGATATGAGCTCAAAATACACCTTTTTCTTTCTATCCAGGTTTTACGCGGTACGCTTCCATAACGTTTGGAAGATTTTCGATTCGCGTTAGTACTCGGCTAAGCTGAGATACATTATGCACCTCAATGACTAAATTCATATAGGCGTAACTTTGAGATACTTTGAATTTAATGTCAAGCAGATTGATGCCCTCACTGCTCAGAATGCCTGAGATGTCGGCAATTAATCCTTGTCGGTCATAGGCTTTTATTTCAATATTGACCGGATAAGTTTGACGTGGTTCTCCCCATGTTACTTTGAGGATTCGTTCATTGCTTGGGAGACGCAGAATGTTAGGGCAATCATTGCGGTGGACTGTAACTCCTCGCCCGCGGGTGATATAGCCAACAATTTCATCACCTGGGGTAGGATTGCAGCAGCGCGCCATACTGGTTAAGATTCCTTTTAGCCCCCGAACACTTACCGTGTCGGAGGTGTCTTTGACTTCTTGCGAAGGGCGGGGTGCAAGTAACGGATCAGTTTGAGCCTTTTCCAATTCTGAAAGGCGATTGATGATGCGCGCGGGAGAAAGGTCTCCGCAACCAAGAGCCACGTAAAGATCATCTACTGTTCGGTATTCTAATGATTTTGCTAGCTCGTCCAGGTTGATATCAGACATGCCCAGACGGCGCAACTCACGCTCAAGCATTAACTTGCCCTGTGCCAGGTTCTGTTCACGATCCTGCCGCTTGAACCACTGCTGAATTTTTGAGCGGGCGCGCTGCGTTTTGACAAGACCCAGATTCGGGTTCAGCCAATCCCGACTCGGCCCACCATGTTTTGCTGTTAAAATGGTAACCTGATCGCCAGTTTTGAGCACATAATCCAAACTGACCAGTTTGTTGTTTACCTTTGCCCCTCTGCATCGGTGGCCAATTTCCGTATGGACGTGATACGCAAAATCAATTGGCGTAGAACCGGCTGGCAGGTCATAAATATCGCCTTTGGGTGTAAAAACATAAACGCGATCTTCGAAGATGTCTGACTTAACGCCTTCGACAAATTCTTGCGCGCTAAGAGCTTCCTGACGCCATTCCATCAGCCGACGCAGCCAGTTAATTCGTTGTTCGTAGGCCTGGTCGTGTTTGGATTTTTCTTTATACCTCCAGTGCGCGGCAATCCCGTATTCAGCATTGCGATGCATTTCTATTGTTCGAATTTGTACTTCCAGTGGTTTACCATCGTCATAGATAACAGCAGTGTGCAGAGACTGGTAAAAATTATCTTTGGGAGCAGCAATATAATCATCAAATTCATTGGGAATGGGTCGCCAGTGGGTATGGATGATTCCTAATGCTGCGTAGCAAGAAGGGATGTCCTGGACGATCAAACGCACCCCGCGTACATCGCGCACCATGTCAAACTGTTTACCTTTTTCAATCATTTTCTTATAGATTGAATAAATGTGTTTTGGGCGTCCACTAATCTCTGCCTGGATGCCCGCCTGTTGCATAATTGTTCTCAGGCGTTCCAGGATTTGCTGTATCTGAGCTTCTCGATCTGCGTGACGTTCTGAAAGATTTTCGGCAATTTCTCGATATTTTTCTGGATTAATGTACCTAAAAGAAAGGTCCTCAAGCTCCCATTTAATTCTCCAGATACCCAAGCGGTTGGCGAGGGGAGCGTAGAGATCTAGGGTTTCCTGAGCGATACGTTTGCGTTGCGATTCGGGCATGTAACCAAGCGTGCGCATATTATGCAACCGGTCAGCCAGCTTGATGATCACGATACGGATGTCATCACTCATGGCGATGAATGTTTTGCGCAGGTTTTCGATACGAATTTCCCGCCTGCGGTCATGGCCCCCCCCGTTTTTTTCGTCGGATAGAGCTTCTTCTTCAGTAAGTGCGTCTATTTCAGATGGGTGTTGATCGGCGCGTGAAGTGTAAGGCAAATTGGTCAGTTTGGTAATGCCATTGACCAGACCAGCAACCTCTTCTCCAAACTCTCGTTGGATATCCTCCAGAGTGGCTGGAGTATCTGAAATAACATCGTGGAGCAAACCGGCTGCAACCACAGCCGGTTGAGCATTCAATTCGGCAAGGATACTCGCAACAGAAAGACAATGAGTAATGTATGCCTCTCCAGAAATACGTTGTTGACCATTATGAGCAATTTCGGCAAAACGATACGCACGTTGGATAAGCTCAATATCGGCGCCAGTGTAATTTGATGGCAGACTGGCAATCAAGTCTTCAATTTTCATCGAGCTGTCCTATTGTACCCACATCAATCATTTGGCGACTTTTTCATATCGGAAGTCGGAATTTTTATTTAATACTTTAGGCTCATCATAAGTATAATGCCCCATTGTTGTTTTTCAAGTGAAACTTATCTGAACAAGCCTTTATACTGTTGGCTGGTTCAGCCTTTTTTCCACTTGTGCAAGAAGTTGTTCCAAGGACAGGTCTGCCAGTGACTTTAGCACAAGATCAGCGTGATCGAAGCTTAGAGATTGGGTAAGGGCGAGTGGAACTGCAACGGTGAAAATTCCTGCTGCTTTGGCTGCGGTGACGCCGTTGGGAGAGTCCTCAAATACGATGGCTTCCTCTGGCTGAAGCGCCAAACATTGTAAAGCGCGCTGATATAGCTCAGGGTGTGGTTTTACATTTTGAACATCATCCGCTGACCGTATGCAATCGAAATATTCAAGCAAACCCAATCTGAAAAGATGACCACTTACCCACGCTCGGCTCGAACTGGTAGCAATGCCTAGTCTTAAGCCAGTACGTTTGGCTGACTCGATATATTCACGGATGCCTGGCAAGGGAGGTTGCTCAAATAGTTTTTCGTTTATTCGTTTTTTCTTAAGTTCAACGATTTGGTCGACTTCTTCTGGAGTAAATTTTCGCCCCAGTTGTTGACCCAGATGAACGACTAAGTCGAATGTGTCAGATGAGGTTCCCAATTGTTTGCTCCAAATATCGAGGGAGAGCTGGAGCCCGTAAGTCCCAAAAATATCCTGCCATGTGTGGTACTCTGGAGTCTCTGTATCCAGAATCAAACCATCGAAATCAAAAATTAACCCTTTGATACTCATAAAATTCCTCAACCAATGTTAAGTCAACATTACAAAACGGAGCGCCAGGCTCCGTTTCTCTCAGACGCGCCAGATATTTTACCGCGTTTTTGATTAAGTTTTCCTGGTTGGGCTGCGCAAATATGCCTCAATAAAACCGTCCAGGTCGCCATCCAGGACCGCTTGAGCATTGCCCACCTCAAACTCTGTGCGATGGTCTTTAACCATTTGATAGGGATGCAAAACGTAGGAACGAATCTGACTTCCCCATTCAGCTTTGGTGTATTCGCCCCGAAGCTCGCTAATTTGTTTCTCCTGTTCCGCACGCTTTAATTCGTATAGACGAGCGCGCAAAACACGCATAGCGTTTTCTCGATTTTGCATTTGCGACCGTTCATTTTGACAGGCAACGACAATACCGGTGGGCAAATGCGTAATGCGAACGGCTGTAGCGTTTTTTTGCACGTTTTGTCCTCCTGCACTGGAAGATCGAAAGATATCAATGCGCAGGTCATCTGGATTGATTTGAATTTCAGGGTCTTCTGAGGCAATTTCGGGCAACACTTCCACCAGCGCAAAGCTGGTATGGCGGCGGTGAGCTGCATCAAAGGGTGAAAGGCGCACTAAACGGTGGACACCTTTTTCCGGGCGAAGGTATCCATAAGCATATTGTCCGTTTACGGCGATGGTCACGCTTTTGATCCCTGCTTCCTCTCCCTCGGTGGTGTCCAATATCTCGGTCTCGTAGCCTCGTCGTTCACACCAGCGCAGGTACATCCGTTCCAGCATTGCTGCCCAGTCCATCGAATCCACGCCGCCAGCTCCGGCGTGAATAGCCAGCAGAGCATTTCCTTTGTCATAAGGACCAGATAGCAGGATGTTTAATTCGCGTCGTTTAAGTTCTTTCTCGAGATCTGAAATTTCAGAGTCAAGTTCTTTACGAAGACTCTCATCTCCAAGCTCAACCAGCTCAAGCGTATCTTGAATTTGTTTTTGCAGATTGTGCCAACTATCAACTTCGTCACGCAATTCAGCCAGCTTTTTCATAACTTGCTTGGCTGTGTCCGGGTCGTTCCATAAATCGGGTTGTTCTGCTTTTTTTTGATATTCTTCAAGGTCTTGCTCTATTCGAGCCAGGTCAAAGACGCTCCAAAAGATGGTGGAGTTTCTCGGAGCACAATTTGGTTCTCTCGTACAGGTCTTGCATAAAACCTCCAAATCGGTTTTGTTTATTTCAGAATGCCATCGACAAAGGCTTCACGATCGAAAGGCTGCAGGTCATCGGGCTTCTCACCCAAGCCGGCGTAGAGGATGGGCAGACCAAGCTCCTGCTGGATGGCAAATGCCATGCCGCCGCGCGCAGAGGAATCCAGTTTTGCTAGAATAACACCGTTAACCTGAACGGCTTGTTTAAAGGCTTTTGCCTGTTGAAGAGCGTTTTGACCGGTGGTTGCATCAAGGATTAGCCAGACCGCATGTGGTGCCCCAGGCAAAGCTTTGCCAACAACGCGGTAGACTTTTTTTAGTTCTTCCATCAGGTTGTAACGCGTATGTAGCCGACCTGCAGTGTCCACAAAAACAAGGTCCATCTTGCGCGCAATAGCGGACTGAACTCCATCATAAGCAACTGCACCAGGGTCGGCGTTGGGTTGTCCAGCAATGACAGGCAGATTCAGGCGTTCGCCCCACACTTGGAGTTGATCCACGGCTGCTGCACGGAACGTGTCGCCGGCAACCAGTAACACTTTTTTACCCTGATCGGCGAACAGCTTGCCAAGCTTGGCTGCGGTGGTGGTCTTGCCGGAGCCATTGACGCCAACTAACAATACAATTGCAGGCTGGTAATGATCCAGCCCAACTTTAGGTACTGGCATCAGGCGATTGATTAAATCCATGCGCAAGTAATCCTGAAGCTGCTTTGCCTGGGTCAACCCTTCCTTTTGAACCTGTTTCTTAAGTGCCTGTAATATCTGTTCTGTAGTATTAATGCCGATATCTGCCTGTATCAAAAGAGCTTCCAGCTCTTCCCAGATTTCATCAGTAATTTCTGTGGCGCCAAACAGGTTAGCAATCCGTCCAAACGCGACTTTGCGAGTGCGGTCCAGTCCCTGTTTCCATTTTGAAAAGATATCTGTCATAGCTAACCATTATAACATTCTCTGGATTGCAAGCTGCCCGCAGCCAGCTTGTATATCAATGCCACGGCGGATACGAATGGTGCAGGGGATGCCGGCTTTTTCCAATGTTTCTTTAAATTTCACTGCGCGCTGCCGAGTCGTTGACTGGCCAGGATATTTCTGAGTGGGATTGAGAGGGATCACGTTAACGTGGCAGAGTAGTCCCCTAATCAGCCGCGCCAGTTCATGAGCATGTTCGGCTGTGTCGTTTGCGTCACGGATCAAAGCCCATTCAAAAGTTACCCTGCGCCCTGTTTGTTTGACATACTCATGACAGGCTTGTATCAGTTCTGATAATGGGTATTTACGATTAATGGGCAACAAAGTGGAACGTAGCGCATCGTTAGCGGCGTGTAGGCTGATAGCGAGGTTCACCTGCCGCTTTTCGCTAGCGAAGCGCCGTATCATTGGTACGATCCCGACGGTTGAAATGGTAAAACGTCTTTCGCTCATGCTGAACCCTTGCGGATCATTTAGACAATCAATAGCCGATAGGGTGGCGTCATAGTTGTGGAAGGGCTCTCCCATTCCCATGACAACAACATTGGTCAACTGTTCTCCCATGATCTTGAGCTGACGAGCAAAATGGAGCACTTGCTCAATAATCTCGCCTCTTGATAGGTGTCGTTGAAACCCCATCTGACCAGTTGCGCAGAACACACATCCCATTGCACACCCTGATTGTGTTGAGATGCACAGGGTATGCCGTTGTTTGTAATGCATAAGAACGGTTTCGATTGCTTTACCATCTGGCAACCGAAACATGATCTTGACGGTTTGGCCATCGCTGGATTGTAGTCGATTTTCTGCAATCAACGCGGAGAATTGAAACCGCTCTGCCAGTTTTTGACGCAGGGGTTTGGGTAGATTACTGAATTGTTCGGGAGACTGCCAGAGTTGTTGATACAATCCTTGCCAGATCTGAGCCGCCCGATAGGCTGGTTCCTGCCAGGATGTGAGGATTTCCTGAAGTTGGGTAAAACTCAGGTCAAAAATGAAGGGACGCTGTAGTGCGGAAGTTTGTGCCATTACCCCAATAACTCACTCAAATCTAGAGCAATCAGGTC
Organism: Anaerolineaceae bacterium; assembly: GCA_034434695.1. Lineage (GTDB taxonomy): Bacteria > Chloroflexota > Anaerolineae > Anaerolineales > Anaerolineaceae > DYEC01. Next base: position 27,636 of record DAOTYY010000050.1, on the reverse strand, counting down.
AGGAGGAGGAGACCATGCTTGAGCTTCTTCTCTTTTCGCTATACCAGACAAAACCAATGCAGTGCGGCAACCAGCGCTTTGTCCCCATTTGACATCTGTATCAAGGCGGTCGCCCACCACCAGCAACTGATCGGCATTCATATTCAGCTTTTCCATGATCTGATTCAATATGGTGGGCTGAGGTTTTCCGGCAATAACAGGCTCAACCCCGCTGGCGGTTTGGATAGCAGCCAGGATGGCACCAGCACCCGGAATAAGACCATCTGGCATCGGAAAAGTCTTGTCCGGATTGGTGCCGATAAAAAGCGCGCCATTTCGGATCAGCCGGGTGGCAGTTGCCAGTTTTTGATAGGTGATATATCGGTCAATTCCAGCAACGACTGCCAGGGCATTTTGTTCGTCTGGATAAAATCCTTGTCGGGCAAGGCACCGCTGAAGTCCACTTTCGCCGACTACAAAAACGGGCCCACCCGCTGGAAAGCGCTTTTTTAGCAGGTAGGCTGCTGCTTCGGAAGAAGTAACAATTTGTGAAGGAGCGACCTGAACGCCATATTTTGCCAGTTTGTTAGCAAAATCCTCCGGTGTAAGGGTGGAATTATTCGTTGCCATCATCACCTGAAGCCCCAGTGCTTCAATCCGTTTAAAGATTGCCGGGAGATCTCCAATCGGCTGGTCGCCTCGCCACAGGACACCATCCATGTCTAGAACAAGAGCTTTAATTGGGGGTTCAAAAGAAAACCTCATCTTTCTCTCCATAAATCAAGCCGGACAGCAGGTGCCATCCGGCTTGATTTTATCGTCTCCAACTGATTTTATTTCTCAGCCGGTTTAAGTACCTGATCAACCAATCCGTACTCTACGGCTGCTTCGGCATCCAGATAAAAATCACGTTCGGTATCTCGCTCGATGACTTCCAGTGGTTTGCCAGTGTTTTGAGCCATAATTTCATTAAGCTTCTGCTTAAGGCGCAGAATTTCTTTGGCTTGAATCTGAATGTCGGTGGCTTGACCCTGGGCACCGCCAAGCGGTTGATGCAGATGAATCGTAGCATGGGGCAAAGCGTAACGCTGTCCTTTGGTTCCTGCAGAAAGCAAAACTGTGCCAAAGGAAGCTGTCACCCCAACCGCCACTGTACTGATCTTATTGGGAATCATCTGCATTGTGTCGTAAATAGCAAGACCTGCGTAGATCTGCCCTCCCGGTGAGTTAATGTACATCTGGATTTCCCGTTCTGGGTCTTCATGGCTCAGGTAGAGCAATTGTGCAACAATAAGGTTTGAAATCTGATCATCAATGGGTGTTCCAAGAAAGATGATGCGTTCTTTGAGCAACAGAGAGTAGATGTCGTAGGCTCGTTCACCACGCCCCGATGATTCGATAACCATTGGAATAACCGATTTGAAATTTAAATTTGTCATGTTCACATTCCTCATCAAGAGACCAAAAGGTTACTCGCCTTTTTCTTCTTTTGCACTTTCAGTTTCGGGTACTGGTTCACTTTCCGGTTGATATGTTCCAGAAGCGATCGCTTTCAACCGCTCAAGCAAATTGAAGTTGAACATACGGTTGGCGGTTTGAATCGTCACCATTTGAGTTAGGTTGCGACGCTGGGCAGCAGTAGATTTCCTCGCCGCTGAGGTTTGATCAAACTGCGCCATTGTTTCAGCAACTTCTTTTTGCAATTCCTCAGAATCGACATTGATTTTTTCCATGCGTGCAATTTCTGTCAGCACCAGCCTGCGGGTTAGTGACTTTTGGGCTTGTGGTTGAATTTTGCTTTGAATAAATGTGTCTCGATCCATCTGAAGCGTTTTCAGATAGGTGTCCAGATCCATTCTAGATCGTTCAAGATCTTCCTGAAGATGACTTAGCAAGTGCTCAATTTCCTCTTGTAATGCCTGTGGTGGGTATTTTACTGTAGATTGTGAGACGATCTCTTCAATTAGCTCATCCAGATAGCTGTCATCATATTCAGCCTGTTTGCGCGCAACTAACTGGCTGCGAATACCTTCACGCAATTTTTCTACCGTTTCAAATTCGCCAATTGATTGGGCAAACTCATCGGTTAGCTCAGGCAACACAAGTTCTTTTACGCTTTGCACGGTGACGAAAAAGCGCGCTTCCTTGCCACGATAGCATTCAATAGAAAAGTCATCGGGAAATGTGTAGGTAAATTCCTTTTGCTCATTAGCACTCATTCCAGTCAAGTATTTTGAAAACCCTGCAAAAGGCCAGCCAGATTTGTCATCTTCACCTACAACCACCTGGTGTGGCATTTCCTGAATAAACTCGTTTGTCTCACTTTCCTCTGGTTGTATTAGCTCAGCGCGCAGCATCAAATAGACGACATCTCCATCTCTTGCCGGTCGCTCTACTGGCTCGGCAGTTGCATAATTGCGTTGCAGGTTGCTTAAGACCTCCTCGACTTCCTCTTCAGTAACCAATTCTGGCTTATATTCTTTTCGTATCGCGCGATAATCCGGTAAAGAAACCTCAGGCTCTAATGGGACAAGAAATGAGAACTTTGGCGGGTCGTAGCTAAGGATTTCCTCCAAAGTGCCCGGATAGGATGGTTCAACTTTAGCTTCTTCCAGCACCTTGGGGTAGATGTCATCCAGCATGATCTCGATTGCTTCACGTTGAATTACATCATCACCGAAATGACGCCGAATGATGTCATAGGGGGCTTTCCCAGGGCGGAACCCCGGAATGCGAGTTTCCTTTGAGATCTTTCTGGCAGCGCGCTGTTTGTAATCTTCGAACATGGCGCTGTCTATTTCAGCGACGATTTGCACTTGTTGATCGTCTCGAGGTGTGGTTTCGATTTTCAAAGCAATAATCCCTTCTTGGTAAATTCAACTCTGGTGTGGGGAAGGCGGGAGTTGAACCCGCACGCCTTTCGGCACATGATCCTAAGTCATGCCTGTCTGCCAGTTCCAGCACTTCCCCGCAGCTCTGGATTATAAGCGAGAGGGGATTGCAGGTCAATACATTATGTTGAATTGTTAAATCCTTAACATAGTTTTTTGATCCGAATCGCTAAGCCCAGTTAAGGGTACGCTCGACTGCTTTTTTCCAGCCGCTGTATAGACGATTACGTTCCCTCTCTGACATATTTGGCATCCATTGCTTAAGTGCTTTCCAGTTGTTGCGCAACTCATCCTGGCTTTGCCAGTATCCAACTGCCAGACCAGCGGCATAAGCGGCGCCGAGAGCGGTGGTTTCTGCTACATGAGGTCTAACAACAGGAACATTCAATATATCTGCCTGAAATTGCATCAGCAGATCGTTGATGACCATGCCGCCATCTACTTTCAAAGTAGTCAATCTAACGCCTGAATCAGTTTCCATTGCTTCCAGAACTTCGCGGGTCTGGTATGCGGTAGCTTCCAATGCGGCGCGGGCGATGTGTCCACTAGTAATATAGCGTGTTAGCCCGACTATCACCCCGCGTGCATCACTACGCCAATGCGGTGCGAATAAACCAGAAAAAGCAGGTACAAAGTAGATTCCCCCATTGTCCTCTACTGTTTGCGCTAGGGCTTCTATATCACTGGATTTTTGAATCATTTTCAGGTTATCTCTAAGCCATTGCACCAATGCACCGGCGATTGCGATGGACCCTTCCAGACAATATACAGCCGCCAAGTCTCCAATTTTATAGCCTACGGTGGTCAGCAATCCGTTGCGACTCTGAATTGGCTGGTTGCCCGTATTGAGCAGCATAAAGCATCCAGTGCCATAGGTGTTTTTTGCTTCACCTTTGTTGAAACAAGCCTGACCAAACAGAGCCGCTTGTTGGTCACCTAAATCGCCAGATACAGGAACCTTATCGAGTACATTTCGAGCTAAACCATAAATTTGTGAGGAGGGAACAATCTGCGGCAACATACCCTGCGGAATGCCAAGAATATCACAAATATTCTCATCCCAGGTCAGTGTTTCCAAATTCATTAGCATTGTTCGGGAAGCATTGGATACATCGGTGACATGTACTCCGCCATCGACTCCCCCAGTAAGCTGCCATATTAACCAGGTATCTATATTTCCAAAAAGCGCTTCACCTTTTTTCGCCCCGCTTTCAGCTTCCGGCACATTTTCCAGAATCCAGCGGATCTTGGGCCCCGAGAAGTAAGTAGCCAGAGGTAATCCGACCCGATTGCGGAAGCGATCTTGACCACCTTGTTTTGCCAGTTCGTTACAAATCACATCAGTCCGCAAATCTTGCCAGACAATTGCATTGTAATAGGGCTTTCCAGTTTTACGGTTCCAGACAATCGTAGTTTCTCGTTGATTGGTAATTCCAACCGCAACCAAATCGGTTGATGTCAATCCAGCCTTTTGCAAAGCCGAAAGGACAACTTCCTGGGTATTTTCCCAAATTTCCAGCGGATCATGTTCAACCCAGCCGGGTTTGGGATAGATTTGGCGATGTTCTTTTTGAGCCATGCTAACAGCTTGTCCATCATGGTCAAAGAGCATACAGCGTGTGCTGGTGGTTCCTTGGTCAATTGCAGCAACGTATTTTTTCATTATTCCCTCCGGGGCATCGAATTTTATAAGATCAATTTACTCACTCAGGAATTTCATGCTTATAATACTAGCATAAAATTTTTACCTTGTTGGTAATCAGTCAAAACAGTAAGAACAGGTGAATTGCTTATGAAAGGGATTATTCTGGCAGGCGGGCTGGGAACAAGGTTGTATCCTTTGACATTAGGTGTTAGCAAGCAGTTATTGCCCGTTTACGATAAACCGATGATTTATTATCCGCTGTCTATGCTGATGCTGGCAAGAATACGAGATATTCTGATCATTTCAATGCCCGAAGACTTGCCGGCTTTCAGAAGGTTGTTGGGTGATGGAAGTCAATGGGGATTGCAATTTTCTTATGCAGAACAGGCCGTTCCGCGTGGCTTGGCAGATGCCTTCAACATTGGACGAGACTTTGTCGGCAGTGACACTGTGTGTTTGATACTGGGCGATAACATTTTTTTTGGTACCGGCTTGCCGGATATTCTTCGTTCAGCGGCAAATCTAGAGTCGGGTGCGGTGATTTTTGCTTACCCGGTGCGTGATCCAGATCGCTATGGTGTTGTGGAGTTCGATAGTGAATTCAGAGTAATAAGTATAGAAGAGAAACCTAAAAAGCCACGCTCCAATTATGCCATTCCGGGCATATATTTTTATGACAATTCGGTATTAGAGATTGCGAGGAATCTTCAACCCTCTGCACGTGGCGAGTTGGAAATTACTGATGTCAACCGCACTTATTTGCAACGCGGACAGTTACGTGTCGAAGTGTTAGGGCGGGGTGTTGCCTGGCTGGATGCTGGAACGCACGAGTCGCTTTTACAGGCGTCCAGCTTTGTGCAGGCAGTGGAAGAACGACAGGGATTAATGATCGCCTGTCCGGAGGAGATTGCTTACCGCATGGGGTTTATAGACAGTGAGCAGCTACGATTTCTTGCTCAAAAAATGTCGAACAATCGCTATGGGCAATACCTGCTTGATTTCTTGATAGAAGAGAATCGCGCCAATAGGCAGAATGCTCATGGGCTGTCATGATAAGGGATAGCTGCTATTGGGTGTTCTGTTCACGCCTGAAGGTTATAAATCTGAGTGTATAAACGGCAATACCGAAAGCAGTGGCTACGTTAAGGGACTTTTTCGTTCCCAACATTGGGATGTGAATAGAACGCTCGCATTGCTGCAAGATGCCAGGGTCAATCCCTGAAACCTCATTGCCGATTACCAGAACAATAGGGAAATGAGCCGGCTCGCAGGACAGTTCAAAAATTGATTGAGAACCAGCGCTGTTTTCAAGTGCCCACAATTTTTTGCCCTGTTCCTTGAGCGCGCAAGCGATTTCAACACCGTTCCAATGTGATGACCAGGGAACAGCAAATTCAGCTCCCAAAGCAGTTTTTGCGATTTGGGTATCGCCAGGCGCGGGGGTGACGCCGCATAAATAAAGGTGTTGTGCACCTGCGCCGTCTGCCGAACGAAAAATAGAGCCGACATTCAGCGCACTGCGGATATTGTCCAGTAATACTTCGAGAGGAACCTGCCAGGAAGAGGAGGGATTGGCAGTGACGGTATTGTTAAGCTCTGCGGTTGCAATCAAACGGGTTGGCGAGCCGCACTTAGGACATTTGACGTGCTGTATAGAGGTAGTAACCAGTATGGGAAAACGCAAGCGGCATTCTGGACGCAAACACTGATGGATTGCGTGAACAGGCGGTTTTTCCATAAGAGAATCGGGAGGTTACTCTTTCTTTCTTATCCTGAAATCGGAGCAGAGACAGAATTTACAAGTTCATGAGGATGTCAAACAGTTCTTTGAACGCAGCTCTGTTCTTCAGATGAATCCGTATAGCACGCCGCTGGCGGGATTGCAAAGCCTCAAAGTCACCAAGTGCCTGGGCTTTTTCCAGAACACCAAAAGTATAACCTCTACCTGGAATGCTCAAGTCGCTATCTGGCTCAGCTGTGATTTGGATAAAAACGCCGTTATTGGCTCCGCCTTTGTGCAGTTGACCGGTAGAGTGCAGGAAGCGTGGGCCAAAGCCCAGGGTTGTGCTGTTACCAGTACGTTTCAGAAGCGAGCGGCGAATTTTCTGTAACTTTGCTAGCATGGTTCTATTGCGAGGCAGATAAGCGTTAATTGCTAGATAATCGCCCGGTTTTAGTTGGGTGAGAAAGTTTTGCAAGATTTCTGGTAACGCCCCGACAGTAATTGATTGATCAGTCCCGTAAAGGGCAAAGTTTTCATCCTGCCAGATAGGAGTTGCTTCTTCCAAGGCCCCCTTTTCCAGAAATGCGAAAATTTTCTTTTCCGTTCTGGTTTTGCTATCCTGCACATCGGGCTGGTCGAAAGCATTCACCCTCAAAACAGCACAGGCAATTGCCGTTGCGAATTCCCAGCGATAAAATTCTGCTCCCAGGTCATACAAATCGCGAATGGACAGTATCAACGCAGGATGTCCGGCTTTCTGTAACCGCTCAATGATCTTGTTGTATTTGTTGCTATGGGCAAGATAGACAAAGATACGGTCGTGGCTGTAATATTTAGCCGGAACGAGCGGCTCTAAATCAACCGGAACGAGTCCTTTGCCCTCTTTGCCACTGCTTTCTGCCAGCAGTTGTTCCAGCCATGAACCAAAGGTGGCAATCTCAGGGTCGAGCAACAGGGTAACTTTATCGCGTCCATGAAGCGCAGCCGTTCCCAATACCGCTCCCAATACAAGTCCTGGATTGCGTTCGGCGGGAAAATCCGCTGTGCATTGTTTTGCCATCTGCGCTGCACGCTCAATCAACTTGGGGACATTGACACCTGCCAGAGTAGCAGGGAGCAAGCCAAACGTAGTAAACACTGAATAACGTCCCCCTACATTGGGATCAGCCAGAAAGACTTGACGGAAGCCATTTGCTTGAGCCAGTTTTTCCAGCGGAGTGCCTGGATCGGTGATAGCAATAAAGTGCCTTCTTGCTTTTTCTCCCAAGTGGTTTTGTGCAATTTCCCAGAAGTAAGCCAGCAGGGCGTTCGGTTCGCTGGTTGTGCCAGATTTACTGGAAACGATGTAAAGTGTTTTTTCCATTGGTAGCTGGCGGGTTATTGCTTTGACCTGCTCTGGGTCAGTTGAGTCCAGTATCAACAAGTGCAGAGCTTGTTGATTGGCAGCAGGGAATGTTGTAGCAAACACCTCTGGAGAAAGTGAGGAACCCCCCATTCCTAAAATGACTACATGCGTATAGCCTTCTTTAGAGCAATCATGCAACAGGGTTTCGAAGTCTCTAATGAGCTGCTGGCTGTTGTATGGCGCGTTGAGCCACCCCAGCCGCTTTTTAATTTCTTCCTGCCCTTGAGGATCATTTGTCCAAAGGGTGGCATCTTGTTGATGTACGCGCTGAACAGCGTTGATTTGTTTTAGCTGAGCAATGCGCTCTGCAACCGGTTGCTGTAACACACCCAGCTCGCGCAGAGCTTGCTGACGACGTTGATCGAGGGTTGAAAGCAAGGCAATAAAGGCATCGGCAAATGCTTTGACACCCTCAATCTCCAGCTCTTGGGTTGCCTGATCAATTGAAATGCCCAATTCACCTAACTGCTCCATTACTCTGCGCGGGACAGTGGTATCTGTAGAGAGTTTAACTTCGACCTTGCCATGATCACGGAAAGCCTCCAATGTTTGTGGGGGAACGGTGTTAACCGTGTCTGGGGCAATGAGTTCTTCAACATACAATACGTCCCGGTACGCCGGGTTTTTGGTACTAGTGGATGCCCACAAAGGTCTCTGGAGACGCGCACCATGTTTACGTAATGTTTCAAAGCGCTGGGAAGTGAAAGCCTCACGGAATAACGCATAAGCCAGATGAGCGTTAGCAATCGCTGCTTTACCAAGTAAACTGATGGCAAGAGGGGCATTGACGCCTTCTTCTTGGATGATTCTTTGCAGCCAGGCATCCACTTTGGTATCCAATCGAGAGACGAAGAACGAAGCTACAGAAGCTATTCTGTCAATAGACAACCCACGCGCCAGGCGATCTTCTAAGCCTTCAAAGTATGCTTCAATGACTTGGCGATAGCGTGCCAGTGAGAAAATCAGGGTCACATTAACATTGACGCCAGCAGCAATTGCTGCGCGGATTGCTGGAATACCCTCTGGAGTTGCAGGAATTTTGATCATCAGGTTCGGACGTTGTACCCAATCCCAAAGTTGTTTGACCTGTGATTCGGTTGCCTGCGTGTCGTTTGCGATAAGCGGGCTGACTTCCAGGCTGACGTAGCCATCTTCTCCATTGCTTTGCTCATAAAGCGGGCGGAACAAATCTGCAGCAACGCGAATATCCTCAACGGCAAGCTGGAAAAAGATTTGTTCGGAGCTCCATCCCGACCATGCCATCGGTTTGAGCGCCGCGTCGTAGTCCTGGGATTTGGAGATTGCCTGATGAAAAATGCTGGGATTGGAGGTAATGCCGCGGATATCGCCGCGTTCAATCAAGCTGGCAAGTTCTCCGCTTTCCAGGAGACGCCGCTGAATGTTGTCATACCATAGTGACTGTCCGGTTTTGTGAAGTTGTTCAATTGCACTCATTCTATCTCCTACATTTTTACTTCCAGTAATTTCACTTTTTCAACGCGTCGAAGATAATTTCCCGCTCCGATAAATCTGGCGGACAGGAAGGCTTTAACAAGCTCATATGCTAACTCGGCGCCGATGATCCTGCCTCCCAGACAGAGCACATTCATATTATCATGTTCAACTCCTTGGTGAGCTGAATAGGTATCGTGGCAAATCGCCGCATAAATGCCCTTCATCTTGTTTAGGGTAATGCAAATACCAACGCCTGAACCGCACATGGCAATTCCGCGTTCGGCTTTGCCTTCCTGAATAGCGCGCCCAATTTTTACTCCATAGTCGGGATAATCGGTGCGTTCAGGTGAATGAGTGCCAAAATCCAACACTTCGTGACCGCAGTCGCGGATGGCTTGAATCACTGTGTCTTTGAGTGGAAAACCACCGTGATCACAACCAACTGCAATGACCATCTTACGAGTTTCCTGATTAGAGCTCATCATCAAAAATCCCCAATAATTTTTTAGCTTGTTCGACGATGTTGTCTACAGAAAAACCATATTCTTTCATAAGGGTTTTGTAGGGCGCTGAAGCACCAAATTGATTCAGCCCGATCACTTTTCCATCAGGTCCGACCCAGCGTTCCCAGCCCTGAGGTACCCCCATCTCGACAGCCAGTCGTGTGGGTATATCCTGTGGCAACACACTGTCCTGATACGCTGCATCCTGTTGCTCAAAAAGCTCCCAGCTCGGAAAAGAAACGACGCGAACATTGAGACCTTCGGAAACTAACCGAAGTGCTGCCTCGTAAATCAAGGCTACCTCGGTGCCGGAAGCCATAAGAATCAGTTGAGGTTTTGCACCGCCAAGATCAGTCAGGATGTACGCCCCTTTGGATAGCATACTGGCAGGTGCCAGTCCTGTTCTATCCAGCACGGGCGTAGCCTGTCGGCTGAGTGCGATAGCGGTTGGTCCTGAGCGATGACGAATAGCAACTTTCCAAGCTTCGCGAACTTCATTGGCATCGGCTGGACGGATAACTACGAGATTGGGAATTGCCCGTAGTGCTGCCAAGTGTTCGACTGGCTGGTGTGTGGGTCCATCTTCGCCTAAGCCAATGCTGTCATGGGTGAAAACCCAAATCGAGGGAATATGAGACAAGGCAGAAAGGCGAACGGCAGGGCGCATATAGTCTGAAAAAACCAGAAAAGTAGCACCAAATGGGATCAATCCTTTATGCAGTGCTATGCCGTTAACTATGGCACCCATCGCATGTTCACGCACACCAAAGTGAATGTTTCTTCCTTCTGGGCTGTTTGCCTGAAAAGAGGAGCTATCCTGTATCCATGTGTTTGTTGAGGGTGTTAAATCCGCTGAGCCACCCATCAGTTCTGGAACACGTTTGGCAAGGGCATTGATGACTTTTCCCGAAGCGGCGCGGGTGGCTATCCCTTTAGCGTCTGCAGCAAATTCAGGCAAATCCTGATCCCATCCCTCAGGCAAGACTCCACTTAAGCGGCGCTCAAGTTCTTTTGCCATATCAGGGTAATTCTGACGGTATGTCTCGAATTGTTGTTGCCATTCTTCTTCCCACTTCTTGCCATTGGTGATAGCCTGTTGGAAGAATTCTCGCACATCTTCAGGGATATAAAAACGCGGTTGAATGGGCCAGCCCAGCTTAAGTTTTGCGCCATCCAGTTCCTCATCACCCGGCGGTTCGCCATGTGCCTTATTTGTATCCTGTCGGGTGGGCAACCCATATCCGATGTGGGTGCGGCAGATAATTAAAGAGGGACGCGGGTCTGTTTTGGCTTCCTGAATAGCACGATCAATTTCTTCTACATCATTACCATCCTGAACATTCAGTACATGCCAGCCGTAGGCGGCGAAACGCCCGGCGCGGTCTTCTGTAAATGCCAGATCAGTGGAACCGTCAATGGAAATACGGTTATCGTCATACAGGTAAATCAGCTTGCCGAGCTTTAAATGTCCCGCCAGAGATGCCGCCTCAGAAGCCACGCCTTCCATCAGGTCTCCGTCAGTCACGATGGCATAAACATAGTGGTCAATAATCGGGAAACCTGGACGGTTGAATTCAGCAGCCAGGTGTGCTTCTGCAATAGCCATGCCAACGCCATTGGAAAATCCCTGTCCCAAAGGTCCGGTGGTTGTTTCAACGCCGGGGGTCAGTCCATATTCTGGATGACCGGGAGTTCGGCTTCTCCATTGGCGAAATCGCTTGAGTTCTTCCAGCGGCAGGTCATAGCCTGTCAGATGTAGTAAAGAGTATAAAAGCATTGAACCGTGTCCGCCGGATAAGATAAAGCGGTCACGATTGTACCAGTTCGGATTTGCCGGATTGTGCCGCAGATGACGGGTCCATATTGTGAACGCTATGGCAGCACAACCCATCGGCAAACCTGGGTGCCCAGAATTTGCCTGTTGTACGCCGTCAGCGGATAGGAAGCGGATCGTATTGATTGCTTTTTGTTCAATTTCGTTTCTTGGAGGCATGATGACTTCTCCAGCGGTTAGTTTTGCGTTTTATTTTACCATGCTGGGTGAGGTTTTAACTTGACAGGACAGTTGTGTTCCCATAGGATTAAGTACTATGAGAAATTTGTCGAAAAGTGATAAATATTGGAAGATTTTTGTTTTGATTATTTTGGTGCTTGCTACAGGTTGGATCGTAGTTAGCTCATTGTTTTTTGCCACTACTGAAGAGAAGAATACCCTCGCTGCACCACGTACGGGTTTTCAGGCGCCCGATTTTCAATTAAGTACAGAAGATGGTCAGAGCATACATCTTGCTGAGTTGCAGGGGAAGCCAATCATCTTGAACTTTTGGGCAAGCTGGTGTTTGCCTTGTAAAGCTGAGATGCCAGCCTTGGAGAAAATCCACAAGCGATATGCTGATCAAGTGATAGTGTTGGGTGTTAACAATACCGCTGGTGATCATCAGCCAATTGCCAGCCGTTTTCTCAGAGAGAATGCGATCACCTTCTTAATAGTTTGGGACTTAGATGGTTCAGTTACTTCCCGATATAGGGTAAACGCATTGCCGACCACTTTCTTTCTCGATCGCAATGGACAAATACAGAATGTCATTATCGGTGGGCCAATGTCTGAGACGCTATTGATTACTGAGGTTGAAAAACTAAGTCAAGGGGAATAGAGAGATGTTTCCTGTTTTGCATGTTGGTCGAGTTGCCCTGCAAACCCCGGATTTGTTGATTTTATTGGGTATCTGGGTGGGGGTGATGCTGATCGAAAAATTCGCTGAACGCTTTTCAATCTCAACCAAGCAGTTAGAAAACCTGACGTTGTGGAGTCTGTTATCGGGTCTGGTGGGAGCGCGTTTGTTGTATTTTCTCAAGTTCCCGCAGGCATTTCTTGCGAATCCGTTAGATATTCTTTCGCTCAGGCCATTTTTGTTGGATTTTGAAGGCGGAGTGACAGTAGCTTTGATCGTTGCATTGATTTATGGGCAAAAGCGCAAAATGTCTTTCTGGTCAACGCTGGATGCATTGACACCAGGTTTTGCGGTGTTTGCGGTTTCGCTTGGGTTAGCTCATCTTGCTTCAGGGAATGCTTACGGCATCGAAACTCGTTTACCATGGGGAATTGAACTTTGGGGTGCAGTACGACATCCCGTTCAAATTTATGAAACGTTGGCGGCGATGCTGATTCTTTATTTGGTTTTGCCTCTCAAGTTTCGTCAGGAGACTATCGAGCGACAAAAGAGAGGAGTTCTTTTTTGAAGTTTGTTGCCTTGAGTGCGGCTGCGAACTTACTGCTGGATACCTTCCGTGCGGAGGGTATTCGTTGGTTTGGAGTGGTGCGTGCAGGGCAGGTTACTGCTTGGTTGGTACTGGCGCTGTCTTTATGGCTGATTGGGCGACGGCAGCAGACGGAAACAGAAAATCCAGCGAACCTTCTTTGAGTTGTACTGGCTCAGTGTCTAAAGTCATAAAGCGCCTGAATCACTATATCTTGTTCCTGCCGGCTTATAGTGTTGTAAAAAGGTAGCCTGAGCAACTGATCGGCAACTTTTTCTGTGACAGGACAGTCTTGAGGTTTTCCTCCGAACCTTCTTCCCATTTCAGAAAGATGTAACGGTTGATAATGGAAAACCGCAACAATCCCCCGCTCTCTTAAGTGCTGAATGAGTGCCTGACGGGTTGAGAGGTCTGGCAGCAAGATATAGAACATGTGATATGCCTGTTCGCAGTGTTCGGGGACGATGGGTAAGCGTACACAATTTTTTTCACTCCATGTGATCAGGTTAGTGTAATAGTAATCCCAGATTTGTTTTCGTCGAGACTGAATCATCTGATATTTTTCTAATTGTGCATAGAGGATTGCTGCCAGAATATCGGAGAGGAGATAACTGGAGCCGATATCTACCCATGTGTATTTATCCACCATTCCTCTGAAAAAACGGCTACGGTTGGTACCTTTTTCACGGATGATTTCGGCGCGTTCAATGAAAGCCGGGTCATTGATGATCAAGGCGCCGCCTTCACCGCAAGAGACGTTTTTCGTCTCATGAAAACTCTGGGTTGCCAGAACGCCAAAAGTACCTAAAAATTTCCCCTTGTATTTTCCGAAAAGCCCGTGAGCATTATCTTCCACAACAGGTATGCGGTATCGGTCAGTGATTTCCAGAATTCTATCCATTTCACAGCCCACACCAGCATAATGAACTGGAATGATTGCTTTTGTGCGGGGGGAAATGTGGCTTTCTAAAAGATTTTCGTCCAGATTCAAGGTGTCTGGTCGGATATCAATGAATACTGGTTTCGCGCCGCGTAATACGAAAGCGTTAATAGTGGATACAAAAGTAAAATCTGGGACGATAACTTCATCCCCCGCTTGAATATCCAGTAACAAGGCAGCCATTTCAAGCGCATGGGTACAAGAGGGAGTTAACAAAACTTTGGGTACACCCAGTGTCTGCTCAAGGATATTCTGACTCAACTTTGTAAAATGTCCATCGCCTGATATATGAGCTTTTTCATAAGCCTGAGCTGCATATTCCAGTTCTTTTCCAACTCGGTCTGGCTTGTTGAAGTCAATTTTGATGGCGGTCATAAGGCTCTGATCCTGTAGTTATGATTTCCTTACCAGAATGGTAAAGTCATACAGATCGTAGTCGTGTAAAAGCGCTATATTTTTGGAGAAATGTCTTTTGCAATAATCAAACAAAAAACATGGATCAGCAAAATATAAATCTGGGCGTTCTTCCATGCGATCTTTATCTGAGTACTTTGTCAGAAAATTGGCGGAAAAGCCTTTGCTGGTCAGAGTGTTTAATTTTTCTAAACAGGTGAGAGTGTATTCAGTCCACTCTTCATAGCTGGCATTGAGACGGATATTGAATACACCGCTGGCAACTGCATAATCTACCGCAGGGACTTGCTCAAAATCACTGGTGAAAGTTACTTGCTTCATTCCTGCATGAAGTTGCCGGGCAGTTTGTATCATTGGTTCCAGGATGTCATAGCCGACATACAGCGTATATTCAAACCCTTTCAGGCGCAGGTAATCTGCTAAAGCGCCATAACCGCAGCCATAGTCGAGGATTGAGAACCCCGAGACTTCGCAGATGATTTTAATTAACTGGTCAAAACGTGTCTCTTGTGATTGTGGGGAATTCCAATCTGCGCCTTGCGCGGTTGCTCCGTAGGTGGTCAGTTTATCTTCAAAATAAGCTTTGACCTGATGCAGGTTGTCTTCAAAATTCGTCATGTTTTTTCCCAATAATGTAATCGAGAGCATTCTGTCCGGTCATAACCAGCAAGTCTAGGATAGAAACCTGCGGGTCATAAGGGGGATAGAGCTGAGGGTATTCAGGGTAATCGTAGTGCATGTATTCTAAGTCAATGTTTGCTTGTTGGAATTTGTCTTCTTCCAAGTAGTTTTGAGCGGCTGGCCCAGTGATATAACGAGTGGCTTTTAGGAGTTTGAGGATGTTCAACAAGCGATCGGTTTTTGTGCCGCTCACCCTCAGTTCTGATGACCGTATGAAGCGGGTTTTTGTGATTCCCAACTCTTTTGCCAGTGCAATGGTAAAGTCAATGCAAAAATCAGCCAGATATTCATCGTGCCTTTGGTAAAACTGCTCGAATAAGCGTACATATTGGCTGAAAAAGGGGGCTTTGCTGTATGAGAATTTGATCGTTTTCCAGTGTTCCTCGTTCCAGGGGTGTTCCCAAGCGATGCGTATCTGGTTGATGGGAGTGTGCTTAATCTGATAGCCCTTACTATGCACAGGGATAGTTAGCCAACGTACTCCTTGAGGGGTCTTGATTCGGTTGCGGTTTCTCCAGCCACGCCGGTCAAACTGAACATCGTCATAAAATACAAACACGTCGGCTTTGGCAATTTGGTGAAAGTAACCTCGCCAGGGAATATAGGAAGGCTGCAGGATGACGCACTTCATTCTACATCGTCCAGACCAATGATCTTTCCGTCTCGTATCACAACCTCTACGATGTAAGCAGGGTGTTCCATGCTTCTATCAAACACACGCGCCAGATACTCTCCAAAAATGCCAAGAGCAAACAATTGTGTGCCGCTAAAGATCGAGATGATTGAAGCTAGAAATGGGAAGCCCGGAATGCTGCCAGCGGCTAAGTAAGTGATTACTACGTACAAAAAAATGGCAATACCAAATAGCGTGGCAAAGAATCCCAACCAGCTTGCAAAGCGGAGCGGCACAGTGCTGAAACCGGTAAGAATCAAGAGCGCTTGCCCGACTAGTTTTGCAAAATTGTAGTTTGATTTTCCTTGTTCTCGAGGGTTTGCTTCAATTGTCACGCTGGAGAACCGAACTGTTCCCCAGGAAAGCAGTGCATCCAGAATCACACCAGGACTTTGATAACGAGAAAAAGCTTTACGCAAATCGGTGCGGAATGCCCGAAAAGAGCCGATATCTTTTACGGTTTTGACATTCATAATAAATGCCAGGATTCGTTTGGTCACATAAGAGAAGAAATTGCGCCAGAGGGAATGCGGCAACTTATTGGGGATTCCATAAACCACATCGTGTCCTTCCTGTAGCTTAGCAATCAGCTTTGGAATTTCTTCTGGTGGATGTTGCAGATCGTCATCCATCGTAACACAGATTGGGTAGCGCGCCGTGCGCACGCCACACAACAGCGCATTATGTTGTCCATAGTTGCGCATCAGATTAATCCCAACAATCCAGGAATGCTGATGACTCAATGTTTCGATGATTTGCCAGCTTTGATCTTGACTACCGTCGTTAACAAGAATGACCTCGTATTCTTCGGCAATCTTGGATAATGTTTGTTCTAGACGTTTCATCAAGAGTTGAAGAGTAGATTCACTGTTATAGACCGGTATGACAACCGAACAGGAAACTCTTTTGTTAATACTTTCTGAGTTCAGGTTCATTTTTACCACGTGTGTTACTGCTCAGGACAGTCAAGAGAAATCCTTGCTTCCCGGATTTGCTTTAGAAATTCCTGAGTCGGGCTGGTTTCGTTTTGTAATTTTAGCATGAGCTTGCACAATGGAATCTGTAAATTGTGATTCTTATCATGTGCCAGATTGATTAACTCAATAGCACGTTTCCAGTTTGCAGTGTATGCATATCCTTCAATAAAAGCGAATAGCTCAGCGCCCTCCGAAGGACTGAAACCCAGCTGAAAAGCTTCATTCCCAAGCCTGACTACCTCTTCCCAGTCTCCCTGCTGGCGCGCCAGTTCAGCTTTTTGGAAATAATAACACCATTCGTGGTCAGGTTCCTGACCGAAGATCTCCTGTGGAGGCTGTGCGGGGGTGGGGGGGGTGGTGATAATTTGGCTGAGATGCGAGGCTGGTATAGCTTCGGCAAGTTCTTTTGGAAAGATTGGAAGGTCCTTATCGCGTTTTGGATCGATCACGCGCAGACAGGCGGGAGGCGAATAAAAGAAAACAAGAATTTCAGAGGTTGAACCTTTGAAGGTTGTACTGCGGAACCTCTGTGTAATGGGCAGCCCTTCTTCATATCCCGGAAGACTTCCGCCCAGCCGAACGGTCGAGAATGCAAGATAGTAAGGCAACGTTGGAGAGTTTGTTTCCGGCGCATAAATCCAATTGAGCGGAGCCGTCAAAGAGTTATCACTGTAATAAGTCATGGGCAAAGCATGAGTAAGCAAATAAGTCCCCGGTTTCAAACCTGGCACCCGCCAGGTTAATTGCCAAAACATGTCTTTTTGTGTTATCCATTCCCTTCGATATGTGTTGGCGTTTTCGAAATGGGAACCAATTGTCATCGAGATAATCAGACTTAAGATGACAATTTTTTGATAATACTCTTTGATCAACCAATCAATCAGGGCAACGATAAAAATACACCCACCCAACATAAATACCAGGCTAAAGCGGTCGTAGGGAAAGTGAAGTTCAAGGGGAAGATTGGTGACCCAAAATGGGACACCGGCGACCGTTAGTGCGATTACACCGACAATCAGTTCTTGCTTCCCCCAAAGTGTTGAGGCTGCATTTTGCTCGTTGTCCACTTTCAGGCGGCTCAAGTAGAACCAGGTCAGCGGCAGGGCAATAAAAACCACCACCCAGAAAAGTGTGGAGGCAGTGGTCGTAAAGTCTTCACTAACGGGAAACCGGAAAGGCTCAGTCCATGCCAGCCAGCCAGATTTATAAATATCCTGGACTATTCTCCACATCAGATAAAAGAATACGCTTAGTGGGTTGTGTCTCAGTTCTCCAACCAGTTCAGGTTTGTAAGTAGGGAATTGGAATATTGCTACTCGCCAGATTAAGTAAACGATCAATGTAGCCAGATATGGGAACCAGTGCCAGAAGGTTTTTTGAATACGTTGTTTTTGGGAAAGTGCATCCTCCCCAATCATTAGCCAGATGAAGACAGGACGTAATAGATCAAGCCCAAGATAGTATTCGGTTGCAAGTGTGCAGGCTAGATAACTGGTAATTGCCAAGGCGGTGTAGAGTGCGTATCGTTTCGGTGTTTGCAATGCCCGGAACATGAACCCAAAAGATGCGATGTAGCTGGCAAGCAAAAACAAGCCATTGCTATAAACAACCGAAATGGGTTGTTGCTTGAAGCCCGGGTAGATTGCAAATAGAATAGCGACCCATGCAACTTGTTGCCGATGATTGGGCCAAAGGTGGCCCAAAGACCACCACAGGACAACCGCCGTTAACCAGCGGCTTAGAATGCCTAAAATCTGCCACTGCCAGGGAATCGTTTTCAGGACAGCGGTGGTTATTATATAAATTCCTGCCAGAAAGGGACGATCGCCTGAAAATGCTGCAGGGTAGCCTAACGGCCCAAATGCGTGGGCGAACCACATCATTGGCCAGTCATCCCAATAGAATCCCAAAAACGGCACTAAAATACCAAAGGCTGCCAGACAAAAAACTAGGATAGCCCAAGGTATTGATCCCGTCCTAAATTTCGGTGACCGCATAAGAAGGATGTCCAAAAACTTTGTATTTGACCTCGATGACAAAAAGTGCGAGCAAAGTCCGCAAAATTTTACCACTACTTTGTTGCCCAAGAGATACCCAATAAAAACAATGGGGTGCTTCGCAACAAGCGCCCCATTGTTTTTATCACAAAGAGCTGATTTACTTTTTCTTCAAGATGATGCGCGCATCAACCACTTTGGCGCCTTTGCCTTCTTCGTACACAAGCACCGGGTTGGCATCTGATTCGCTAATCTCGTCTGCTAGGTCCAGAATCATGTTGGAATACTGGCAAACGGTCTCTGCAAGTGCCTGACGGTCTCGGGGTTTCTCGCCGCGCACCCCAGCAAGGATAGGCGCTCCGCGTATTTCGTCAAGCATTCGTAAGGCTTGTTTTGTAGTCACCGGAGCAACTCTAAAGGTCACATCCTTAAGAACTTCAACAAAGATGCCGCCAAGCCCAAACATCATGGTTGGGCCGAAGGTTGGCTCATTAACAGAACCAAGAATGACTTCTGTTCCCCAAGGTGCCATTTCCTGAACAACAATGCCATGAATATTTGCGTCTGATTTGTAGGCTCTGGCATTATTCATGATGGTTGTGTAAGCCTCTCGAACAGCATGGTCATCCTTGAGATTGACCTTAACGCCCCCAGCATCTGATTTGTGTAAAATGTCAGGGGAAACAATCTTCATCACAACAGGATAACCGATCTTACGAGCCAGTGAGACAGCTTCTTCCTCACTTTTTGCCAGATATGTTTGCGTGACAGGAAGGCCGTAAAGGGCAAAGATCTGCTTGGCTTCAATTTCAGTAAGCGAATCACGTCCATCAGCGCGCGCTGCATGAATAATTTCTAACGCTGCAGCGCGATGGTCGCTCTGACAAATCTCAGCATTTTCGTTTGCAAGCTCTTTGACGTGGGCATATTCTCGCAAGGCTGATATAGCATTCACTGCAACATCTGGGGCACCATAGGCTGGGATACTATGTTCAACCAGCCAACGCATTGCTTCCGCAGACCGTTCGCCACCCACAAATGAGACAGTCACAGGTTTATCTTTGACACCTGAGTCTTGAACTGCTTTGTGAATGTTCTGGGCAATCTCCAGTGGATTGGTAATGGCAGTCTCACAGTACAAAACAACAACACCATCTACCCAAGGATGTCTCAATGCTAGCCGAGTAGTTCCTTGATACCAATCGTTTCCTGCCATCCCGGTCATATCAACCGGGTTTTTGGGAGAGCCGTAATCCGGCATGTACTGTCTCATCTGGTCTTGAAGGTCGGCTGGCGCGAATTTTAGTGGCAGGTTATAACGCTCTGCAGCGTCTGTGGCAAGTACCCCCACACCGCCACCATTTGTGATGACAAGAAGATTATCGCCTCGCATTGGGGGTTGCAGCGAAAGGGATAGAGTCAAATCAAACAGGTTATCCAGATCCGTAGCCTGAAGTACACCGGCTTGCTGGAAAGCAGCGCCATAAACTTTGACCGCGCCCGCCAGTGAACCGGTGTGTGACGCAGCAGCCGCAGCACCATGCGCAGATACGCCGGCTTTGAGTGCAATAATAGGTTTGGTAGCTTTCTTACAAACATCAATGAAACGTCGCCCGTCTTTCAAACCTTCAATATACAACGTAACGCAGGATGTATTTTCATCTTCGTTCAGCCATTCAATGGTATCTGCGATGCTTACATCAGACATGTTGCCAATGGAAATGAGTTTATCAAAACCAACACGGCGCGTAAATGTAGCGGCATCAATAGCAATCAGAAGAGCGCCACTTTGAGAGACCAGAGAGGCTTTTCCTGCCAGGGGCAGAAAGGGAGCAAACGAGGCATTCAGTCTGTCAGAATTTGATAATGTACCAACAATGTTTGGTCCGAGCACTCGCATTCCATAACTGTGCGCAATGTCAACGACCTGTTGTTCCAGGTCTTTTTCACCAACCTCACTAAAGCCGGAGGTGATCACGATCAAACCTTTGACTTTTTTCTTGCCGCATTCTTCTGCAGCCTGTGGAACAATCTTAGCTGGCACGGTGATGACAGCCGCATCAATAGGTCCTGGAACATCAGCTACCGTTGGGTAAACTTTTAATCCCAGAATCTCTTTGATCTCATCAGCTTTAGGATTGATCGGGTATATTTTTCCAAGGTATTGCGCTTCAATCAGGTTTTTTATAACCGTGTAACCTATCTTACCGGGTTGGGCTGATGCCCCAACGACAGCCACAGATTTAGGTCGAAAGAGGCCATCAAGAACTTCCTTATTCACGTTTTATTCCTCCTGTTTCGAGATCATTATTTATTATTTGCGGCTTTGGCTTCAGGACAGCGTGGCATTATTTTCGGATTGCTTAAGCCCATAGTCTAATTGTATGCAGTTTTTGCTAAACAAAAGTCCCGTTTTATGTAGTCATTTATCATTTGTTTGATAATCTATTATGGTGAAATACTGATATTGGCAGTGAGAAATGCGAGTGACTAATGTGGTGATATGGAGACAACGTTACCAAAACCATTTACAGTCAGTATCCACTCGCTGCCAAGCTGACATTTGGTGAACAAAGCGGAGTCCTCTGTCTTTAGTTCGAATGTGCCCTGATCCGTATCAAATGTAATCGTATATATTTCAGAACGATCACCGATTCGCTGGTTGGTCAGAAGAGTGGGGATGGGCCATGCAGGCGAGAAATCGTTATCTCGAAAGGTAACCCAATCATAGGTTGACCATTCTTTAACCGTAAATTCACAAAAATCCAAATAAACTCGGTATTCGCAATCCTGGACGACTTCTCCAAATCCAGTACCCCGATCAATTGTGTACGGCGTGCCGCAAACCTTTTCAGCGTCGGGTGCAGGTTCACTTTGGGTGTGATGAAATTCTTTCCGGCAGGATTCAATGACTGCATCACTAGGAATTTCATCTTTCCAACCCCGCTTGGTAATGGGACCAAACTGTTCAATTTCAATTGAACGTTCCCAGCCAACATTTTGCACTGTTCCCACCAGTTCCGACCTTGAAAATAGATTCACGCCAAGCAGGATCAGCATCCCGCAGAGAAACAATAACGCTAATGCAAAAATGATAGCAACTGTTCTCTTTTGTTTTTCTTTTATCGGGGTGATGGGAATGGCAGTGGGTCTGCTTATCTCTGCTAACGGACCACCGCATTTCTGACAGGATTGTGCATTTGGTGGATTTAGCTCACCGCAGTTGGGACATTGGTTTTGTGTTTGAGAGATGCTGCTCTGAAAGGCACCTACGATCTGCCCGCTTGCGCGTTTTTTACCTTCCTTAAGGTCTCCACCACATTGAGCACATGCGGTTGCTGTAGCAGGATTGCGGGTTCCACAGAAACCACAATGAATATCTGCATCGGCTTTTGCCTGTTCAATTTCTTTTTCGTTCTCAAGCAGTTTCTGTTCGCTCTCTTGTTCAAAAGCAACATCTTCTGGTTGAGGGGAACCGCAGCTGCTACAGGTTTTTCGGTCACCCGGGTTTCTGGTTTTGCAGTTGGGACAAACCCAGACAAGTCTGACGTAACCAAGAGTTTCCTTGCTCATACTTGTTCCTCTATAACACCCTGTTATATCAAATCAAGTTTCCTGTTGCGATTTTCAATGCGAATGAACTATATATCTTTTGCGAATGGAGGGGATCAAGTATTCCTCAAAGGCGCGTTCCAAGTCATAGTCTGGCGACCACCCCCAATCATTACGAGCAGCGGCATCATCAATATCAGCCGGCCATGAATCTACAATTGCCTGACGGCACAAATGCGGTTTAAACGTAATTTGCGCTTCTGGAAAAGCTTTTTTTACAATTTCGTGAATTTGTTTGGCGGTCAGGCTAAAGCTAGTCACGTTGTAGACAAGCTGTGTAAGTGATTCACGAGGGGCTTGTTCCAGTTGAAGAAGCGCCTTGACTGCGTCGGGCATCACCATAAAGGGAAGCTGGGTATCCGGGCGCACGAAACATGCGTAGGGTTCACCTGCTGCGGCATGGTGTAGCATCTCAGGCCCGTAATCACTGGTGCCGCCGGTGGGAACGGTATCTGCGCTGATCAAGCCGGGGAAGCGAATACCACGGAAATCAATTGTATGAGTTTCACAATCAACCGCAAGCTGTCGGTAATATAGCGAATAATAACGCCCTAGATGTTCGCAATATAGTTTGTTGCACCCGTACATGGTGGTGGGTTGCAGCCAGTCATTTTCTTTGACTTTACCAACTAATATTTTGGTGTTCAAATCAGGTAGCCCATAAGCAGCGATTGAGCTCGGGTACAAAAAACGGACCTGACGTCCCTGCCACTGGGATTGTTCCACTGCCAGCCGGAGCAGGTTCAATGTGCCTTCTACGTTTACCCGGTGAGCAGTCTCTGGCTGGTATTCTGCCTTCGTAGATAAAATAGACGCTAGGTGGTATATTGTGCGGATTTCGTATTCAGCCACCAGGCGTCCAAGTAACATCGTATCCAGGATGTCACCCTGGATAAATGTCTGACATAGAGGTCGTAATGATTCATCCAGGGGCATGACATCTAATGCCAGGATTCGGGTGTCTCCGTGATTGGCAAGATATTTGATAAGCCCATGGCCTATTTCGCCATTAGCTCCTGTGATTAATACAACCTCTTTTCGCATATTTGCTCTCTAGAAAATTGGATAAGGGGATTAGGATGTTTGATTTCTTATATTGTACCAGTTTGCTATTGCAGGGTGAAGGATATTTTTGACCTTTGACGTAGCATCACCGCAAGAAAATTCTCAAAAATGTTTCAAACATTCGCTTTAGGGAAGGAAGTTCACTGTAACTGTCCATTGTAAGTGAGTAAATGTAATACAGGACCCCGGACAGGACGTGAGTAACCAATGCAATGATAATTAAAACATCCCAGAATGTTGTTCCGGTTTTTTGTAGTTTTTTTTCGAGAAAAAACAACAGTGTCATGATAAACAGGATGAACAGGGTAATCTCAGCGCTCCAATCAAAATTTCCATGGGTAAATGCACCACCGCTATTTTCGGCAAGGAAATAGGCGTAAAAAGCACCAAAAAAGAAGCTAAGCCAAGCAAGCACAACTTTGTTGTCTTTTATGGCATCACGTATATAAATTCTGGTAACCAGCAGAGGAAATAAGATCGAAGAGATAAACTTAAGGATTAACTCATCCGAGTAATAAGCTTTGACTCCAAATGGATAAAAAATGATCCTTGAACTATCATCCGTGTAGTTATAGAAAAATTGCCACGCAAGCGTCAGTGCAGAAGGGATAAAAATGCTGGCAAGAACAAAACGCCAGTGAATGGTTTGATTTTGCTTCCAGCGCAGAAACAGGAAGATCACAAGCGCTGGTAACAGGCAGATGATAAAATTGGGTTTGACCAATGTAGAAAGAACGAGAAGGATCGCTGTGGTAATAGTTTCTTTCATGGTTGGCGACGCACTCTGGAAGGCTTTGAGCGAGTAAATGAAACCGATCAAAGCAAATGGCTTGAGGAAGTTACTCGTTGCATTGTGATAAGCATTAATGCCAATATATCCAAAGTAAATGTCGCGATCGACAAATAGAAGAATAGGAATATGGGCCGCTGTTAACGAGACTAGCGTAAGCACCATAGATTTCAGTTCTGCGCGTTTTGAAGTGTTTTGTGTTCTCTTAAGGAATTCTTTATAAATGATCCATGTTAGCCAGACATAGGCGAGTAAAGAGACGAGTAAGCCCGCTTTGCGTGCATCAACAGCAAGTATTTTCATCACTGCTACTTCTGCCAACATATAGAGCGGGTGAGCGATAATGAACTTGGGTACTTGGTTTACATCTTCAACGAAAGTCTGGGCAAATTGGGCGTGACTCTTGAATTCCTGCTTACTGTGAATATATAGCTTTACGTTCACAACTGGTAAGTAGATCAGGATAGCGAGGGTGATCAGAAAAATCCCGTAGAATAGCCTTGCACTGGTTAGCTTTTGCTTTGCCATTCATCAGCTCCTTATGGTGAATTATACCTTGCGGTGATTGGGCAAGGCACGAAATTCTCAATATAAAGAGAAAAGGGCGGATAAAAAATGAGATCTGGTGATGTGCACCAGACCTCATACTAAGCCTATTAGAGCAAAGAAGGTTATGCTTCGCTTAGTTTTTTACCCCGAAACCAGTTCCGCCATTCCTGGCTTTCCCAAACAACCAGGAAAGGTGCGGCAATAAAGATTGATGAATAGGTGCCCATAAAGAGACCGACCAGCAAAATAATTGCGAACTCTCGCAAGGTTACACCACCAAGCAGCGCCAGTGCTAACAACATGAATTCTGAGGTCATTAGCTGGGTGTTAATGGAGCGTTGCAGTGTTTGGACAATGGAGTGGTTTGCTAGTTTTTCAAAGGGGAGCTTACGGTAGATATTTGAATTCTCACGAATGCGGTCGAAGACCACGATTTTATCTTGTACTGAAAAACCTATGACAGTCAAAAGAGCGGTCAGAAAAAGCGAATCAATTTGCCATCCAAAGAAATGTCCACCGATGGCAGAGATGCTCAAAACCACTAGACCGTCATGGAGCATAGCAATGATTGCACAAACACCGTACCGGAAGGCGTGTGGGATGCCGCGGAAGGCAAAGGTAATATAGATGATCACGCCTAGCGCAGCGACGGCAATGGCTAGCCCGCCCCGGCTGGTGACTTCCTGACCAATTGTTGGGCCAACATTTTCAAACCGCCGGATTTCAACCGTTTCATTAAAACGGCTGTTCATCGTGTTAATCACCTCACTGCGTTTTTCGTCATCCAGAAAGGCAGAGCGGATAATCAATATGTCTGATCCAGTGGTCTGAACCTGGACATCCGTTACGCCAATATCGTTATATAACTTGATGACATCGGCGGGTTGGGGAGCAGCACCGGACGGGAATCGAACCTCAAGCAGGCTGCCGCCCTTGAAGTCAATTGCAAGAGGAAGCCCCCAGATTGCGATGATGATCAAGCCAGGTAAGATCAACAACAGAGAAATGGCAAAAAAGAGATAGCGTTTTCCAAGAATATTCAGCATAGCTTTATCCTGTTTATGCGCCAAACCATTGTTGATGTTTGGCAGGATTCAAAAAGTCGAGCACTACATTTAGAAAAGTTCTGGTGATGACGATTGCGCTGAACAAGCTGACCGCCACACCCAGCGCTAGGGTCACCGCAAAGCCTTTGACAATGCTGGCGCCGTAAGCCGATCCGAACCAGAATAAGATTGTGCTGGTAATCAGCGTGGCAATATTTGAGTCTCGAATGGAGGGCCAGGCGCGTTTCCATCCTAAGTCTACCGCCTGACGCAATGTTCTCCCATTGCGCAACTCCTCTTTAAGACGTTCAAAGATCAGGATATTTGCGTCCAGAGCGCCACCGGTGCTCAACAAGAAACCGGCGATACCAGGCAAGGTCAATGTCACTGGGATCAACTTGAATAACGCCAGGGTGATCAAACCGTAATTGATGATTGCCAGGATGGCAATCCCGCCCGGTAGACGATAATAAATAATCATAAATAATGTTACCAGCGCGAACCCGATCATTCCGGCGATCAAACTTTTATTCAGGGAGTCCTCTCCAAGTGTAGGACCAATCACCCGGCTCTCGACGACTTTCAAAGGGATGGGCAGTGAGCCATAGCGCAATTGAACAGCCAGTGCGTTCGCCGTGTCAACGGTGAAATTCCCTTCAATGATGCCACTCCCCTCAGTAATAGCACTGCGGATAACGGGAACAGAGATGATTTTCTTGTCCAAAACAATTGCCAGATATTTCCCAACATTTTTTGATGTAAAGTCAGCAAAGATTTTTTGTCCCTCTGGCTTAAGCTCAAATTGAACAACAGGCTTTCCAAGTTGATCGGTTGTAACAGAGACCGATTTTAACTGGTCGCCGGTCATGATGGTCGTCCATACTTTATCTTCCGTGCCTGACGAGGGTTGACTCTGCGGAGTTTCAGTGGTTGCTTCGGTGGTAGGCACTCCTGTGGGTTCAACAGAAGTTTGTGATTGCCCTAAGGTGGTCTTGATCACTGTGCCTTCTGGTAGAGGGGTGTCTCCCATATCTACGAATTCAAGTTGACCGGTCTCTTTTAGTACATTGGTCACTTCTTCAGTGTTTGTCAGACCGGGGAATTCACCTACAATACGACGATTTCCTGCTACCTGGAACACAACTTCCTTGACGCCCAGCCCGTTGCTGCGGTTTTCTACAATTCTTCGGGCATCATCAAGCGCCTGCGCGTCAACTGGTACATCAGCAGGTAAGTCAGCTTCCAACAGGACTTGCATCCCGCCCTTTAAGTCCAGTCCTAACACAGTATCCAGACTACGTTCAAAATTGCCAATTTTGATACCCGGATTATTTGGCAAATCAATCCAGATGGCAATGCCAAGCAAGATCAGAATAAGAATCAGGTTTATGTAGTAACGTTGCCTCATGCAGATTTTGCCTCCGATTCAAGCAAATGCCAGCCACAGGCCGGCGGTGCAAGCATTATACTCCTATAAATTATTTTTGTGTATCAGTAAATTGATTTGTTCGGGAGCACCGAGCACAACAATGTCATCATTCCCGGTGAGATGCATTTCTCCCGAGGGGTGAAACTGTTTTTGTCCCACACGATTGATGAGCACGATACTGATCTGGTATTGATTTTCAATCTCCTCTACCGATTTTCCACTTAAGCGCGACTTCAGAGGAATCTTAATGCGCGCCAGGCTATGTGGTTGTCCATCAATAGTCAAGGGTGGAGTAATATCAATGTTTGCTGCGCTGGCAGCAAAAACTGGTGCAGCCATACCGGTTGCACTCAAGGCAATAAAACCGAATTGTTTTTGAAGAGACTGAGCAAATTCATCATCAAATATGCGCAGAACCACCCGAATGTTTGGGTTTATGGTGCGTGCTTTCAGTGCAATTTGTAGATTTAACGTGAATTCGGGTTAGGCGGGCAAGGGCAGGTACTCGTCCAAGCCCAAAGACGGTTTTGATGGACGGCGGCAGTAAGCAATCAAGCCGCACAGCACATTTACAAAGAAGTTGATGATACTGCGATGGCGAGAG
>DAOTYY010000049.1:0-13279 GCA_034434695.1 Anaerolineaceae bacterium | reverse complement strand
GTTTCTGTTTTGCGCTTGACATCTGGCAGCTGCAGGACAACAATCGACATGGCGATCTCCGTTGTGATGGTGGTATCTATCATCTTACTCGGAGCTCGCCTATTTGTCAAAACCAACCATCTATGTTACAGACACGCTTCGACTAGAGCCGTGCGCAGACCAGCATTGACTGCCATACGAAATAGCCCTGCGCCGGTGATGCCGCCGCCAATGATTAACACATCCCAGAGTTGCTTAAGATCAGACCAGGCGCGGAAGCGGTGTTCGGTGTTCCACATAGTTACTCCTGTACGGAAGATTCAGAAAAACTGGCAAGTTTGCGCCAGAAGTCCAGACTTTCAACCATCACACGGCGAGTAATGGCTTCGATGCGGTCGTAGTCACCGCTTTGGGTACAATCCAGCAAGCTTTGATAGAAGCAGCGCGAATGGGCGCGAGCTTCAGGTAGTTGAAAGTAACGCAATCCCATTTCTTGATATAGTTCTTTGAAACCATTGAGGATCAGGGTGAAAACCGGGTTTTCGGAAGCGATGGTAAGTTGACGATGAAGCTGCCAATCGGTATCGGTGAAGGCTTGTGGGGCGTCGGCGGTTTGCGTATAGCCATTAAAATACTTCAACATTTCCACAGGATGTCGCTCCACTGCAAGACGAGTATACGTCGGTGCAAGCAAAAGGCGAACCGCCAGCAAGTTAGTGACAAAATCTGACGATAAATACTGGCCGCGGCGAGCAATAGCTGCCAACACTGCCAGATTGCCTTCCTGCCGGTAGTTACGAACGCGGGTTGGTTTCCCATGACGAATCTCCACCCAACCATCGCGTGCCATGCGTTGTAGTGCTTCGCGCAGGGTAGGGCGGGTGATGCCCAGTCGCACTGCCAGTGTTCGCTCAGCAGGCAGATTGGAATCAATTGGAAATTCACCATCCAGAATGGCGTTGATTAGGCGTTCCTCTGCCAATTCCGTTAGACGGACAAGGGGCTTCCAGCTCATAAACACCTCTGTGTTGAAGAATAAACCAGCAAGTGGTCTTACCAGTTTATTTCAGTATAGCGGATAGAGAAGGGGATTACAAGAGGGAGATAAACATAAGATTTATTACCGAAAGCGGTGCTCCGATCATAAATTTTAATAACTAACAATTTTACAAAATTTCACTATTGAAATTTTGTAAAATTGTTTATATAATGTTATTGAAGTCCCCTAGCCACTGTTCATTCGTATTGCCAGGAGGATGCTATGTTACTAGCTAGTGAAAGGGAACAGGTTGTTGTCTATGGACGCAAGTTGATCACTTCCAACCTGACCACTGGTTCGGGGGGCAACTTGAGCATTTACAATCGTAAGGAAGGTTTGGTGGCCATCAAACCAAGCGGGGTGGACTATTTTGAAATGCGACCAGAGGATGTGGTAGTGATGACCACTGAGGGTGAGGTAGTGGATGGAAAATTGAAACCATCCAGTGAATACCGTTTTCACCTGGCTCTGCTTAATCACCGAGCAGATATCAACGCCGTGGTTCATACTCATCAGGTTTACGCTACTACAATAGCTTGCTTGAATTGGGAAATTCCAGCTATTCATTACTTGGTAGGCTTTTCGGGGAACAAGGTCCCGCTGGCGCCATATGCTACCTTTGGAACTCAAGAGCTTTGCGACAACATTGTGCGTGCTATCGGTAATTACAACGCTTGCCTGATGGCAAATCATGGGATTGTGACGGTGGGTGAGACGATTGCAGCGGCTTTTGCCACTGCAGAAGAGCTTGAGCTGGTTGCTCGCTTGTTCTATCAAGCCAAATGTATTGGCCAACCGGTTATTCTTTCGGACGAAGAAATGTCCATTGTTTTGGAGAAATTCAAAACATACGGACAACATGCTCAAGATACATAAGCATAAATACTTGTGTGGAAAAGCAAAAGCTGTTGAGGGCTTTTGTTCAAAGTTACTCTATTCTAAATCTAGAGAGGAGTGTGACATATGAAGAAATCCAAGTTTTTGCTCTGGCTTATCACCGTGGTTACGGTCATAAGCATGCTGGCCGCTTGCGCTCCAGCCGCTACCCCTACTGAAGCGCCGAAAGCTGAGGGAAAAAAGCCTTACGAAATCGCCGTAGTAGTCAAAATTACGGGCATCCCATGGTTCAATGTGGTTGAGACAGGCGTGAAGCGAGCAGCTACCGAACTGGGCGTTAATGCTTATCAAACAGGTCCCGCTCAGGCAGATCCTGCCCAGCAGGTTAAAGTAGTTGAAGACCTTGTTGCCAAGGGTGTTGATGCCATAGCCGTAGTGCCCAATGATGCAAAATCACTTGAGCCGGTTTTCAAGAAAGCCAAAGAAAAAGGCATTGTCGTGATTACTCACGAGTCGCCCGATCAGGTAGGGAATGATTATGACTTTGAGTTGATTGACAATGTCAAATTTGGTCAGCAAGCATGGGAGCAACTGGTACGTCACATGGGCGACTCGGGCGAGTATGCCATTTTTGTTGGCAGCCTTACTGTTCCGCTGCATAACTTCTGGGCTGATACTGGCCTCGCCTACGCTAAGGAGAAATATCCCAACCTCAAACCCGTTACTGACCGCATTCCCTGTGGTGAAGATGCCGACCTGGCTCGTCAGAAGACACTGGAATTGCTTACCGCATACCCGAATCTGAAAGGCATTGTAGGGTTTGGCAGCCTTGGCCCAATTGGTGCTGCTCAAGCACTCAGGGAAAAGGGGTTGGGCGATAAGGTGGCTGTGGTAGGTACGGTAATACCCTCTCATGCTGCCCCTTACCTAAAGGACGGTTCAATGGATGAAGGCATTCTGTGGAATCCGGCGGATGCTGGTTTCGGTATGGTATGGCTAGCCAAGTATATTCTGGATGGCAACAAAGTTGAGTCGGGCATGGAAATTCCAGGAATTGGCAAAGTTACCGTTGAAGGCAATGTAGTGAAAGCTGACGCAATCCTCGATATCACAGCCGAAAACGCCGAACAACTTGGATTCTAGCTACAACTCTTTTAGGGGAGGCTTGGAAACTAGATGAGCCTCCCCTAAAATAAGACTCTGATAAAATTTACGTATACACAAAATTCCTTATATCTCCTTTTTGGGAATCAGCTATTTTCAATTGTTAGGCAAATAAGGCATGGCAGAACCTTTCCTTACGTTGAAAAATGTTAGCAAACATTACGCGGGTGTTACTGCTCTAGATAATGTAAATTTTGAAATTTTTAAAGGCGAGATTCACTGCCTTGTTGGCGAAAACGGCTCTGGTAAGTCCACAATGATCAAGATTATTGCTGGGACAGTACCACCTGATCCAGGGGCAATAATCCAGATCGAAGGACAGACAGTCCACGGATTTCATGCGATTGACGCGATTCATAGAGGCATTCAAGTTATCTATCAGGACCTTTCTCTTTTCCCCAATCTAACGGTTGCTGAAAATATTGCCCTCGGGCAGTTTGTTGCCGCGGGCAGCAAAATGATTAACTGGAAGGAGCTGCGCCAGATCGCTGAAAGGGCAATGGCGCGCATTAATATCAGATTGCCGCTAGACGCGTTGGTTGGAGAAATCTCGATTGCCGATCAACAATTGGTAGCGATTTGCCGGGCGTTAGTTCATGGTGTTAAGCTGCTTATCATGGATGAGCCAACCGCCTCATTGACCAGAAAAGAGGTCAACGCCTTGCTTTCCGTAGCATTAGATATGCGTTCCAAAGGAATCTCGATTATTTTTGTCAGTCACAAGCTGAACGAGGTTTTGCAAATTGCTGATCGGGTTTCTGTTATTCGGGATGGGAAGATAGTCGGCACATACCCCAGCACCGAACTTAACACTGAAAAACTTACTCATTTGATGACAGGTAAAAAACTTGAATACAAGCCTTTCGTCCGGATAGTCAATCAGGAGAAACCGGTTCTGGAAGTCCACCAACTATCCAAACGAAGCCAGTATAGAGATATCAGTTTTAAGTTATATCCGGGTGAGATTTTAGGTATTACTGGTTTGTTGGGTTCCGGACGTACTGAGTTAGCTTTGTCGTTGTTCGGGGTGACCTCACCCGATTCCGGCGAAATTTTGTTTGAAGGGCAACCAGTTAAGTTTCGCTCAAATCGGGATGCTATGGGAATGGGAATTGGTTATGTGCCTGAAGATCGCCTAGTTCAGGGTTTGATCATGAATCAATCCGTTGGAAAGAATATTGCCATAACAACGCTGGATAACTTG
The DNA here is from genome assembly GCA_034434695.1 of Anaerolineaceae bacterium. Lineage (GTDB taxonomy): Bacteria > Chloroflexota > Anaerolineae > Anaerolineales > Anaerolineaceae > DYEC01. The sequence continues at coordinate 9,056 of DAOTYY010000049.1, read as the reverse complement.
GTGAATCATTTTGGATTGATTGATCGAAATAAATTGAGGAACACTATTCACCGTTGGGTCGAGAACTTGGCGATCAAGGTGCCGTCTGTGGAATCTCCCGTGCAGACCCTGTCTGGAGGTAATCAACAACGCGTTGTGCTTTCAAAATGGATTGCCACTAATCCGAAGGTATTAATTCTGGATGGTCCGACAATTGGCATTGATGTTGCTGCAAAATTTGCCATTCACGAAATCATTCGTAATCTGGTGAAACAGGGGATCGCTATTATTCTGATTTCTGACGAAATCCCCGAAGTTCTTAACAACGCAAACCGCGTTTTGGTAATGCATAAGGGTAGGTTAGTTGCTGAATTTGATCCTTCAAACACGTCACCAGATGAGTTACAAAATTTTATGGATACCATCGAGTAAGGCATCATACGGATGAAGAAAATTTTCTCTTACCATGAAACCTATGTCTTGATTGCAGTCGTTATTCTTTCGATTGTGATCACTTTGGTCAATCCAGATTTTCTTACGCTCGAAAATCTCTTTGGACTCTTGAGAAGCTATGCACTGATGGGGACATTTGCTGTTGGCGTATTGTTTGTTTTGATATCAGGTGGAATTGATATTTCTTTTACAGCCATTGCCACAATTACAGGGTATACCGTTGCGGTTCTTTTATTGAAGGCGGGTGACAAGCTGAATATTGTTTTGATCTTCTTAATTGCCGGACTTATAGGCGTTGCACTGGGCATGATCAACGCTGCCATTATCTATTTCTTTCGAATTCCCAGTATTATCACCACCATTGCGACCATGAACATTTACTACGGCATACTTACGGTTCTTTCTCAAGGAAAATGGCTATACGGCTTTCCGCAATGGTTTAGCGACTTTGCCGAGATTAATGTATTTACCCTGACTAATCGCGGTGGGACACCTTATGGGTTTTCTTTAATCACCTTGATTTGGTTTGCTGCAATGTTGTTGGGATGGTTTATTTTGCGTTACACGATTATCGGTCGTAGTGTTTATGCCATGGGGGGCAATATGGCTTCTGCACACCGGGCTGGCTTCAACTTGATGGGACTACATTTATTTGTGTATTCGTCTATGGGGTTCATGGCTGGGATTGCCAGTGTAATACAAGCGCTTCTTGTTCAAACAGTTGCGCCGAATGCACTAGTAGGAAAAGAATTGGATGTGATTGCTGCTGTTGTATTGGGTGGTGCCAGCCTGAGTGGGGGTACAGGCAGCATGTTTGGAACTTTTCTGGGTGTCTCGCTGATCGCTATTCTAGGAAACGGATTGACTCTGATGCACGTGCCTTCATTCTGGTATAAGGTATTTATCGGACTGACCATTTTGCTCAGTGTTGGCGCAAGCACATACCGGCGCAGGCTATTCTCACGACAACGTGTCATTATCGAGGAGGAAGTGAGATGAGCAAGGCATCTGAATTCTCTGTCTTATTGCTAGTTCTTATCGGTGTTTTGGTACTGATGAGCCTGCTCAACGGCTCAAATTTCCTGAGTCTTAACAATTTCCAATCCATGGCATTTCAAATGCCTGAATTGGGAATACTCTCCCTGGCTATGATGATCACCATGCTCACTTCTGGTATCAACCTTTCCATAATAGCCACTGCAAACCTTGCAGGAATTATTATGGCAATGATTATGACGTCGGGCATTGCGCCGGAGACTACTGGACCAGGCGGTGTCGGGTTGGTGCTGATAGCAATAATAGCGGGACTTTTCGTATCCACGTTGGTTGGGGTGCTGAACGGTGCACTGATTGCTTTTGTTGACATGTCCCCCATCCTGGCAACTTTAGGTACCATGATCATGGTCAGCGGTATTGCGATCGTGTTGACGAAGGGATATGTGATTTCCGGTTTTCCAGTGGCAATGCAGGTTATCGGTAATGGCAACGTTGGTGGAATTCCAGTGCCTATTCTGATTTTTTTGGCTTGCGCATCTATCATGGGTGTCATATTACAGCATACCCCTTTGGGCATGAGAATTTACCTGATTGGTTCCAATCCCGTTGCCTGTCATTATTCAGGTGTCAACAATCGCTCAGTTATCTTGCGCACTTATCTAATTTCCGGATTGTATTCTGGAATTGCCTCTGTGGTTATGATTTCCCGCTTTAACTCGGCAAAAGCTGATTACGGTGAGTCTTATTTGCTTTTGACAGTGCTTGCTTCTGTGTTAGGCGGGGTCAGCGCCGCGGGTGGTTTTGGCCGGGTTTCGGGTCTGGTTTTGGCTCTCATCATCTTACAGATGATCTCTAGTGGTTTGAATCTTATGGGTGTGAGTAATTTTTTGACAATTGCCCTGTGGGGCATGGTTCTGATCTTCGTGATGGTCGTGAAGTATCTGATTGAACGCTATCAGGAACGGAGATACATGACATGAACTACTTGTTGGGAGTGGATTTAGGTACCACGAGCCTTAAAGTTGCGCTTTTTACCGAGGAAGGGCAACTTCTAGGAAGTGAAAGTCGGGAGTATCCCATTTTAGTCCCCCGGTCGGGATTTGCTGAACAGGATCCGCAGGAATGGTGGAAAGGGTTCGTCAGTGCTGTTCAAAACCTAAAGCAGCGTTTTCCGCAAGAATTTGATCGGGTTGCAGGCATTGGTCTTTGTGGACAGATGCATACCCAAGTCTATCTAGGCAGTGATGATCAACTACTACGACCGGCTATTACCTGGATGGATCAACGATCGGGCAACATTGTGGAGCGGATTCGTCAGGACACGGCAGCGCATGAGTTAATCTTCCGAGAAACCTCCAATTTTGCCTCAACTACTTACACTGCGTTACATCTAAAATGGGTGCAGGAAAACGAACCCGAAGTTTGGACGCAGTTGAAGAGCGTTTTGATTGCGAAAGATTATCTAAAGTACTTGTTAACAGGTCAGAAGGCAATTGACTTCGCTGAAGCCAGCGGGACGCTGTTATTCGATGTTCAGAAGGAAGCCTGGTCTGAAGCAGCCTTTAAATTCTTTGATATTCCTCAAGAACTGTTCCCTGTCGCCCTCCCTTCGGATGAGATTATTGGACGCGTGACTAAGACTGCAGCGCAGATCACTGGACTGAAAGAGGGAATCCCCGTCGCTAATGGCAGTTCAGATAATTCAGCCTCAGCGCTTGGCGCCGGCATGGTTAGACCTGGCCAGGTAACTTTGATTATTGGCACGGCCGGAGTGATTACAGTTTGTTCTGACCGGCCGCTGCCCGATGTTCAAAATCGCACCTTGTGCTGGCACTACTGTCTTCGGAACCGATGGGTAACTTTAGGAATTATGCAAACCGCGGGTGAGTCTCTGCACTGGTTTAAGAACGCTTTTGATCAAGCGGATAAGCCGTTTGCAGCTTCTGAAGATATCTTTAACCGCTATAACGAGGTAATAACCAATGTACCAGATGGCTGTAGAGGACTGATTTTCTTGCCCTACCTCAATGGCGAGCGAACGCCATACTGGGACCCTGTAGCGCGAGGCGTTTTTTACGGTATCGGCTTGCAATCTGAAAAGGCTGATTTTATTAAAGCAATCATGGAAGGAGTCTCATTCGCTTTGCGTAACAACATTGAGACTGTAGAGGCATTAGGAATCAAAGTTGATGAGGTTCGTGCTGTGGGTGGCGGTTTGAAAAGTCAGCATTGGCTGAATATATTGGGTAAGATTTTACGTAAAATGGTGACCACTGTAAGCGTACGGGACACAGCAAACCTGGGTAATATTCTGTTATGTGGTAAGGCATTGGGAATATATTCCTCAGTGGATGAGGTTATTGACCGAATGGTTGCAACGGACAGGCAGGTATATTACCCAGAAGGGGAAGCGGTATATGAAAGACAATATCCTCTCTTTTTAGAGTTATATGAGCGCCTTAAGCCCATGTTTCGCCGCTCTGCCGAATTAACCGCGTAATGATCTGTGATTTTTGTGGATGATGAAAAGAAAAAATTGTCTTCACCTGCTTGCATTTGACCTCGGTGCAGAGAGCGTTCGAGTCATTATTGGGCACTTTGATGGTAGACAGTTGAAGGTAGAAGAAATTCATCGGATTCCGAATAGTCCAATTCGGGTTGGGAATAACCTTTACAGCGACGTCCTTCATATCTGGAGTGAGCTCCAAAATGGATTACAAAAAGCAGGGGCGCAATATGGCATGGCATTAACTAGTGTTGGGGTGGATACGTGGGGTGTTGACTGTGCTTTGCTCGATGTTAATGATCGCTTGATTACTAATCCTTACCATTACCGTGATCGGCGTACTGATGGCATGATCGAAGTAGCTTTTTCGCGTGTACCATGTGAAGAGATCTATTCGTATACCGGCAATCTTTTCGTGCAGTACAACACCCTGTATCAGCTTCTAGCATTTGTCCAACAGGAAAAGCCACTATTGGATGCTGCTCATTCGCTCTTGATGCTGCCTGATCTATTTCACTTTTGGTTATCCGGCGAAAAAGTTAGTGAGTTCTCCATTGCTACAACCTCGCAATGTTATGATCCTGTGCATCATGATTGGGCGTGGGATCTTTTGAAGCGCCTAGATATTCCTCTTCATCTTTTCCAGCGTGTGGTGCCGTCGGGAACGGTGATCGGTAAGCTGCATGGCTGGCTGGCGAAGCAAAGTGATTGCGGTGAGATTCCAGTTGTGGCTCCAGTTTGTCATGACACAGGTAGTGCGGTAGCTTCAATTCCGGTGCGTACTCCTCACTACATGTATATCAGCTCTGGGACATGGTCACTGGTAGGAGTGGAGCTTGAAAAGCCCATGATCACTGCTGAGGCATTGGCTAACAACCTGACCAATGAAGGCGGCATTGGCAATCAGACACGCTTTCTGAAGATTGTTCCCGGAATGTGGCTGTTGCAACAATGTCGTAGCGAGTGGGCGCGGCGTGGACGTCTTTACACCTATGATGAACTCACGGCAATGGCAGTAGAAGCTCCTGCGTTTGGCCCGCTCGTTTGGGTAGCTGCACCAGATTTCCTTGACCCTGGAGACATGCCTGCACGTATTCAGGCATATTGTCAGAAAACCGGACAACGAATTCCACAAACTGAGGGCGAAATTGTTCGCTGTGTACTTGAAAGCCTTGCTTGTCAGTATCGTGGATTATTACTTGTCTTAGAGAACCTTCTTGGGAAGCATCTTGAAGTCATTCATATCATCGGCGGAGGCTCTCGCAATCGCTTACTTAACCAAATGACTGCTGATGCAACAAATCGTCTGGTCATTGCCGGCCCTGTTGAGGCGACTGCGACTGGTAACTTGTTGGTCCAAGCAATGGGACTGGGACACCTATCTTCTTTGGAAGACTTGCGACAGGTTGTTCGAGATTCTTTTGAACTGGAGTTTTTTACTCCCGAAAATTCTTCTCCCTGGGAAGAGTGTTGTCAGCGCTATAGCGAGCTGAAAGGCACTGGAAAACAGAATGGATGAAAATCTGCACCTAATGATCAAGATAGCCAAGCTCTATTATGAGAGCGGATTGACGCAGGAAACCATAGCAGAACATATGCGTCTTTCTCGTCCAAAAGTTTCGCGATTATTGCAGGAAGCGCGTCAAAAAGGTGTAGTAAAAATTTCAGTCATTCAAGAGCCGGGAGATTTCTCAGAGTTGGAGCAAGCGCTGGAGGCTCGTTTTGGACTGCTGGAGGTGGTGATCGGGCATGTGAGTGAACCAGATTCTCCACAAGTGGTTTCAAGAGAATTAGGCATTGTTGCGGCAAAGTATCTTAACCGTGTTGTCTTGGATGGTGATACGATAGGTTTGACTTGGGGAACTACGCTCTCGGCGATGGTTGACCATGTGACGGACGTAAAAAGAAAGGATGCAGTAGTAGTGCAATTGGTAGGTGGGCTTGGTGAACCGGACTCAGAGGTTTATGTTACAGAGATGGTCAGACGGCTTTCAGTGGCATTAGGCGCTACACTACGCTTGTTGCCTGCCCCCGGTATCGTTAAATCGGCCGAATCGGCTCAATTGCTCCGTTCTGATCCTTATATTGCCCAAGCATTGGAAAGTGCTGCCAAAGTTAATATTGCTTTCGTCGGTATTGGAACAATGACATCGAATTCGTTGCTTGTACGCGGGGGAAAAATTATTACCCAGCAGGAAGTTGATTTGTTGAAAAAAGCTGGCGCCGTTGGTGAAATTAGCATTCACTTCTACGATGTAAATGGGAATCCCGTTCATTCCGAAATTGACGATCGAGTGATTGGTATCAGCCTTGATACACTACGGTCTTTACCTCGAGTGGTTGGAGTTGCGGGTGGTAACAGTAAATTTGCTGCCGTCTTAGGTGCAGTGCGCGGTCGGCTTATTAATATCTTGATTACTGATCCCATTAGTGGACGGAAACTACTTGAAGCTAACTGATCCTCTAGAGAGCTTTTTAATCATTCCCGATCCCAGGAGGAGGTTGACATGTCGCAAGGTTATCTGATTGGTGTTGATATTGGCACATATTCTTCCAAAGGTGTCATTGTAAGACCGGATGGTAGTGTTATTGCAAGTGATACGCAGCCTCATGGACTGGATATGCCCAGACCAGGCTTTGTGGAGCATAACGCGGATAAAGTGTGGTGGCATGATTTTGTCACAATTGTTCGAAATTTGTTACAGAAAACTGGTGTAAAACCAAAAGAGATTCTTGCAATTGGCACAAGTGCCATTGGTCCTTGTGTCTTACCCATTGATGACCATGGCAATCCACTACGTCCGGCAATCCTTTATGGTATTGATACTCGAGCTACTCGGGAGATTAAATATCTTGAACGGCAGTTGGGTAGGGATACCATTTTCAAAATCAGTGGATTGAACTTAAGCTCCCAGGCTTCCGGTCCTAAAATTCTCTGGATACGCAATCATGAGCCAGAGGTATACAAAAGAGCTCGTTGGTTTCTTACCAGTGAAGCCTATCTGGTATACAAATTGACTGGTAAAACTTCAATAGATATTTATACCGCTGCCAGTTATGCCCCTCTTTACAACACCACCATGCAGAAGTGGGATAAACAAGCGGCAGATTGGATTACGCCTCTGGAGCGCCTGCCAGAGGCATACTGGAGTTACGAAGTGGTTGGGAGGGTAACAGATGAAGCAGCGCGCGAAACTGGATTAGCCGCGGGCACCCCAGTTGTGGCAGGTACGACCGATGCAGCTGCAGAAGCAATCAGTGCAGGTGTGGCAGAGTTTGGCGATATGATGCTGATGCTGGGCAGTAGCGTATTTTTTATCATGAAAACAGCCGAATTATATAAAACACACAATTTCTGGACCGCAAATTTTCTTGAAGACGGCGCATTTTCGTTCCTGGGTGGAATGTCTACTAGTGGAAGTTTGACCACCTGGTTCCGTGATCAGTTTGCTCAGATGGAAATTGCGGATGAAAACAAGGGCGGCGAAGATGCCTATGCCAAACTGGCAAAATTGGCTGCCGCTTCACCGGTTGGCGCGCGAGGCCTGGTTGCGCTCCCGTATTTCGAGGGAGAGCGTACCCCAATTCATGATCCCAAAGCAAAAGGAGTCTGGTTCGGTTTGACCCTTAAACACTCCAAAGGCGATATATATCGCGCTCTTCTCGAAGGGGTCGCTTATGGAATCCGCCATAACTTTGAAGTGATGAAAGAAGAAGGAGTCCAGCCAAAACGGGTTATAGCAGTTGGGGGAGGAACAAAAAATCCGCTCTGGCTGCAAATTATCTCGGATGTAGGCAATATCGAGCTTGAGGTTCCAGAACAACAAATTGGCGCCAGCTATGGGGATGCCTTTCTGGCTGCTACAGGAATCGGATTGTTTCAGAACCTTTCGGAGATCAAGCGCTGGGTTAGGGTTAAAGAAATTATCAAACCAAACCCTCAAAATAAGGCGGTTTACGACGTTTACTATCCGGTTTTCCGCGGTCTTTACAAGCGAACGAAGTCCTTAATGCATTATCTTAGTGATCATTTAGTGGATGAGTCAACAACTGTTGGCTAAAGCCGATAGCTTGTTCCTGGCTCTGAGGTAGAACCGCATCCGAGACTATAGGCTGGTTGACGGCAGCCCTGGCTTGAATATCCAAGCCCCGTAAGTATCCGTAACGGATAGCGAAATGGCACGTAACTGTTTTCTTGCAAATCTATGCTCCTCCTCGACCAGCGTGTTTTTATCCAGATTAGTTCCTTAAGAAGCCCTTGACTTGGCTTATGGATTTCTCCAGCAATTCTCAAAAGGGTATCATCTTCAACACAATTTTGGACATGGCAAGCAATTTTTGGCATCTCTGTTGCTCTTACTCAACTTACTTGCATTCTTGTTTCACACGGTTTTAGACCTCGTGGACGAGCAATACCGTAATACCGTGCCATCCGTCAAACGTTAGGTACACGCCGCCGATTTTTTCAGGATTTGGAAGCCTTTTTGCGCTATTTTCAATTTGACAGTTGGGATATTGAAAATTGCCGCGAGTGGCTTGCCTAGGCTGAAATTGTTCAGGTCGGCAAGGACACGGTCAAGGGCAACGGCGTAGTCACATTCCCGTGAGGAATAACTGCATAAAACGGATGCCCGCTAGGCGGTTGAAATTGCCCGCTCGGTGCGCACATTTGCCCGCCGCTGGCTGGTGGTGTAAATGTCTTGAAGTGGTAGTCGACGCGTTGCTCCAACGGCTGGACGATTTAGCCGAAGCGTGTTCGGGCGGGTATCAGCGCCTTTATGATGAGCGGGTGCGGTTACGTCAGCTGGCGTGGCAGGTGCAAAGCGCAAAGATACAGAGAAGAGCGAAAAACAGGGTCTTGGCGGTCAATCTTAGGGCTTTTTAAAGTTCAACAGCCTATTTTTTGTATAGATATGCGCCATATATGACTTTTTCAACACCCTCTCGGATAGCGGTATTGATTTTTCTCACCGAAATTGTTATCATTAACGTGAATTCGGGTTAGGCGGGCAAGGGCAGGTACTCGTCCAAGCCCAAAGACGGTTTTGATGGACGGCGGCAGTAAGCAATCAAGCCGCACAGCACATTTACAAAGAAGTTGATGATACTGCGATGGCGAGAG
>DAOTYY010000048.1:0-53177 GCA_034434695.1 Anaerolineaceae bacterium | reverse complement strand
CTCTCGCCATCGCAGTATCATCAACTTCTTTGTAAATGTGCTGTGCGGCTTGATTGCTTACTGCCGCCGTCCATCAAAACCGTCTTTGGGCTTGGACGAGTACCTGCCCTTGCCCGCCTAACCCGAATTCACGTTATCTAGGTACAGATGGCTGTGGAGTGGAAATCATTGATGCTTTTACTCAAGAGAAAAGGCTCTCTACTAAAAGCGATGTATCTGATGTGGGGCGGGTGGCAGATGCATTGCCTGAAATAGCTTTTCATTGGGTACCACTTTCAGCTCAAGATTGTCCAGTGGAGAGCAGAGGACTTCATGAGTTGGATGCCATCTGGAATGTGAGCGGTAAACATTTGCAAACCGAGTCCATCGTCAGTGAGCGCGAAATGCGCTTTGCAGTTGAAATGGCTGCTTTGCTAGCGGGTGGGCGCGAGGCGTTGCGCCGACGGCCCGTGCTGAGCATCATGGAATGCACCATCAGCCCCCTTTGTCATGACGCCGGAAGTTTGGAAGCGGGGCTGGTCGCCGCTGAATCCGGATTACCGGTCGGTTTTATGACGATGGCTTCCTGCGCCTCTACTGGTCCGGCAACACTGGCGGGCAATCTTGTAGTTGGCAATGCGGAAGTCCTCTCTGCACTGGTGTTGATGCAAATGGCTTATCCGGGATGTCCAGTGTATTATGTAGCGGCTCAAACTGCAACCGATTTACGCACTGGTGCATACACAGGCGGCGGACCAGCGGATTACCTGTTTGGTGCAGCTACGAATCTTCTGGCGGATTTTTATGATGTGCCACTCTCGATGGGTGCTTTTGCTACCGGTGCTAAACAGCCAGACTGGCAAGCAGGGGTAGACAATAGTCTCTCCGCATTTATGGCAGCTTCTACGGGAGCAGATATGTTGCTGGGAGCAGGGTTGTTGCATGGATCGCGTATTTTTTTCGTATGAGGAATTGTTAATGGATAGCGAGATTTGGAATATGCTGTGTGCTACCTTGTGCGGAATTGTGGTAGATGACCAAACACTGGCACTGGAGGCAATCCGACAGGTGGGACCCGGTGGACACTACCTTTCTCATCGTCATACATTGAAACACATGCGGGAACTGTGGCAGCCAACCCTGATGGACCGTCGTCCATACAGCGTCTGGGAAGAAAGGCGCGATGGTGCTCGTGAATGGGCAAGAGAAAAAGCACAGAGGATTTTGCGCGAACATCCGGGCAGGCGATTGGAGGACGGGCTGCGTTCAGAGCTGGCAAGAATTATTGCTTTAGCGGAACAGCGCTCATAGAGCGTTGGGGTGAGCATCTGCTTGGGAAAGGTGAGGTGACTCTTTTTGCGACCGCTTACTTTACTCTTGTTCTCTCCAGAACGTCCTGGATGCAAAGAAGCCAGTTCTGCTTGAGGGTATCTGGTTCGCCGGAGTATGTCACAAGAATTGGCTGACTCAAAACCTCTTCAGTCACGTTTTTGATGATCAGAGGTTTCACACTGGCGTCCAGCCAGCGCGCCGGCAGAAAGCCAATTGCGGCAGGTTTTTCAGAAACTGCCTGACGCATGGCGTCGGGGTCTGGTGCCAACATAGCAAAGGGATTGCGCAACGCCGGCGTTTCCAGTAATGTTTCGAAATCCTGTTGGATTGCTCGTTCCGGCAGGTAGCGCCATACCTCAATTTGTTCCAAGAACCCTGCCGAGGTATCCAATTCGTTCCATTCGCGGATGCTGTTCTGGTAAATGCTGCGCAGGTCTTCAACGGTGAGACTGCTCACTGGATTGTTGGGATGGACGATAATGGTTAGATGATCCGTGCTTAAAACGGCATCGTATTCTTGAGCAGTTTCAGGTTCAGAGACTCCCCAATGAAAGAAAAAATCCACAGTTCTTGTGTCTGCATATGATTCATTCACCAGTACAATTCCGATTGCAGGGTTTTGCTGAGCGCACAGGTTGAAAAGTGGTCTGAGGTAATCTACTTCGACATCAACCTGTACGTACCAAATGAAGGTTGGAGTTGGCGCAGAGGAGCTTGGAGTGGAAGCAGGCGTACAGGCAGCCAGGACAACAAGTAGCATTGCAAGAATTATTTTAGGAAGCATAAATCAATAAGAGGACAATTGTGCCCAGTACAGCGCAATATAAAGCAAAGGCATTGAGTGAGCGGCGCATTAAAAAACCAAGCAGCCAGTGGATGGAAAGATAGCCAACAATGGCAGCGCTCAAGAATCCAAGCAACAGTACAGGTAGAAAACTAGAGAGATCAGGAACTTTCATTAGGTCAATCGTACCAAGCACGCCAGCAGCCAGCATTACGGGAATGGACATCAGGAACGAAAACCGCGCCGCATCGCGCCGCTGGAAGTGACGCAACATGCCGCCAGCGATAGTTGACCCGGAGCGAGAGACGCCCGGAAAAATGGAAAGCGCCTGAAATGCTCCAAACACGAGCGCATCCAGCCAGCTTAACTTTTGCAGGTTGTTCACTTTTTTCCCTATCCGTTCGGCAAGAAACAGGAGAAAGGCAGTGATGAAAAGAAAGCCGCTTACTGCTACTGGGCTGTTGAAAGCTGCTTCCACTTTATCCTTGAGCAGTAGACCAAGAATGCCCGCCGGCAGCGTTGCCAGAATCAAGTACCATCCCAGACGAGCCGTCTGGTTTTCAAATGGTTTGCGTTGCCAGAGCGCGTCCAAGAAAGCCAGCAAGATTTGGTATAAATCATTCCAAAAGTAAATGATCACTGCAAGCAATGTTCCGACCTGGATGAGGACATCAAAAGCAAATACCTGTTGGTTCGGGAGCTGCCAGCCTAACAAAAAGGGGGCGATAACGAGATGCGCAGAACTTGAAATGGGCAGAAACTCGGTCAAGCCCTGAATAATGCCGAGAATAAGCGCTTGGAGAAAAGTCATAATGTCCTTTCAGGAGATGAAGGTGGGGTAGTCCTGTTCGGGTGATATTGTTGCAAGAAGCTGGCAGCAAACACGGCATACCGCTGTTCGAGGATTGCCTGACGAGCTTGGCGCACCAGCTCTTCCAGTGTAAAAATGTTGTGGATTGAGATGAGTGTAGCAGCCAGCATTTCCTTGGCAACGATCAGATGACGCAGGTAGGCGCGGCTGAAGTGGCGGCAGGTATAGCATTGACAATTTGGGTCAATTGGTTGAGGATCGCGCGTATATGCTGCATTGAGCAAGTTCAAGCGTCCGCTGAGAGTCATGGCAGCGGAATGGCGAGCCAAACGGGTTGGCAGTACGCAATCGAAGATGTCCACTCCACGCTGAATGCCGTTAATCAAATCTTCAGGCGTGCCAACGCCCATCAGATAGCGGGGTTTGTTTTGCGGCAGGATGGTGTTGACAATTTCCAGCATGGCGTGCGTTTCCGCTTTTGTCTCGCCTACAGACAACCCGCCAATTGCGTATCCGGGAAAGCCAAGCGAGGTGAGGAATTCAGCGGATTTCTGCCGCAGGTCAGGAAATACACCACCCTGAACGATGCCAAACAATGCCTGATCGCGGCGGGTTTTTGCCTGCATACAGCGTTCAGCCCATTGATGGGTGCGCTGCATGGCACGTTCTGAGTAAGCACGATCGTAAGGAGGTGCGCACTCATCAAAAGCCATAATGATGTCTGCCCCTAGATTTTGCTGTACCTCAATGGATTTTTCTGGTGTGAATCGGTGAATACTGCCGTCAATATGGCTTTTGAAGGTTACGCCGTCTTCATCAATTTTCCTCATCTGTTCCAGCGAGAATACCTGAAAGCCACCCGAATCGGTGAGAATGGGATGCTGCCATTGCATAAAGGAATGCAGACCACCCAACTCTGCAATCACATCAGCTCCGGGACGCAAATAGAGATGATAAGTGTTTGCCAGCACTAAAGTGGCGCCAAGCTCTTCCAATTGAGCTGGAGTGACTGCTTTCACGGTAGCCTGCGTACCAACGGGCGCAAAGACCGGCGTGAGCAGATCACCATGCGGTGTGTGAAAAATACCGGCGCGCGCTTGCCCATCTTTGGCGACTAAATCAAACGAAAAGAGCGGCGTATTCATGGTTTCTCTACACAGCGGGCTGATTATAACCTCCAAAAAAGTTTTAGTCCAAGCAAAATCAGGGAGAAAATCAGTATAGTCAGGGGAGTTCCAACTCGCAAATAATCTTTCAATGTGTATCCGGCTGGATTCATGACCATGATGTTTACTGGGTGTCCAAAAGGTGTTGGAAAAGCCAGCGAGCAACCTAGGGCAACAGCCATACTGTAACCATGCGGGTCTATTCCCAGTCGTGAGGCAGTTGTTAATGCCAGTGGTGCGAGAACCAACGCTGCCACTTGTCCGCTCATCAATTGTGTCAGAATAAACGACAGGGCGACTAAGATGGCAGCGAGCGCCAGAGGTGTGGCATGTCCTGCCGAAACACCAATCACGTTTGTGATTTGGTCTGCCAGTCCAGTGGTGCGAATAGCGGTGCTCAGCGGCCACATGCCCGCAATTAAGAAGATCGCTTTCCACTCGATGGCTTTATAAGCATCCTGTATCTCCACGCATTGGGTCAGCATTAACAACACAGCACTTACCAAAACAACAATCGCAACTGGAAGATAGCCCAGCGCTGCGACTCCCAAAGAGATCAATGTGATTGTTACAGCGAGGGGTTGTTTGTGTGGTCGGATGGCAGCATCGGGGTCTTCGGTTACCAAGATGACATCGGGTTCCTGACCGAGAAGATGAGTGTGGGCTGCAGTACCCTGGATCAGAAGAGCGTCTCCCGAACGCAAAGGTATTGTGGAGATATTCCCAGTGATGGCTTTATTCTCACGCCAGATTGCCAAAACGTTTACATGATATTTCTCACGGAAGCGAATCTGCTCCAGAGTTCTCCCATCCAATGCGGAATGAGGTTTAATCAGCACTTCTGCCAGAGTGACTGTATCGCTGGTAAGTTGGGGAATAGTATCCATTTGGATTGGTGCCAGTCCCCATTCTTCCATCAGGCTTGAATCTGGCTGTCCATGTAGAATCAACTGGTCACCCGGCAAGATGGTTAGATGTGGGGCGGGTGCCAGCAGAGGACGGTTGTTACGGATCAGACCCATCACGGTTGTACCAGTGCGCTGTGCCCAATGTCCCTGTGCAATGGACTGGTTAACAAATAGGGAATTGGAAAGAACTTCTACAATCCTGATTGTTTTGTCCAGGTTGTAAATAAAAGCCAGATCGTGTTCGGGTGTGGATAATTGATGGGCTGATGATGTAGGCAACCAGCGGCGGCCGATGAGTAGCAGGTATAACGTGCCAACCAGGACGATGGGAACACCAATGGGAAGAAAGTCCAGCAAGCCGAATGGCGCAAAACCGGCATCCCGCAATGCACTGCTGACAATAATGTTGGAAGTTGTCAGCAGTGTTGCCATCCCGCCAAGCAGTGTGCCATAGGCAAGGGGCATTAATAGGCGCGAGAGGGGCACATGACTTCGCCGTGAAAGGGTCATCGTAGCTGGCAAGAGTACACCGACTGCGGCGATATTGTTCATGAATAGCGAGACAAATGCAGAAAACAGAGTGACTGTCAGGATCAGTTGCCATTCTTTTTGCCCTGACGTGCGATACATGGTTATTCCCAGCCAGCGCGTGATCCCTGTTTGGCGCAGACTCTCCGAAATAATGGATATTCCCAGAATAGTCATAACTGCTGAGCCTGCAAATCCGGCAAACGTTTGTTCGGGTGAAGTGATCCCGCTTAATCCGAGAGTGACCATGATCAGGAGAGCAATGAGGTCTGGGCGCAAACGTTCGCTGACCAGAATCGCCGCGGCAAAGATGGTTAGAAACAAGGTGAAAATTGCTGCTGAACCCATGTCATGAATTATAATACGGCTGTTGTAGATATCTGAACGTGGTGCTTCCAACGGGGCACAGGGAGATATATAAACAATGCAGATTTCCTCTCGCAAACGGTGGCAGATTGCTCAACAGATTCCACCCGGAATTGAAGCAAAGCTTATTCAATTTCCTGCTATTCTTCGCCAACTTCTATACAACAGAGGAATTTCCGGGCCAGAAGAAGCTGAGCTTTATTTATCTGCCGGAGGTTCGTTATTTGACCCTTTCAGACTAAAAGACATGGAGAAGACAGTTGAGCGGTTGATGCGCGCTGTTAAAACGGGAGAGCCAATTGCTGTTTATGGAGATTATGATGTTGATGGAGTAACGGCAACGGCTTTAATGGTTCAGGTATTGTCTCGTTTGGGCGCGCAAGTAAGTCCTTATATCCCCGACCGATTTGAGGAAGGATACGGTGTCAATAACGGTGCATTGGAAAGCTTGCACCAACAAGGGGTCAGAGTAATCCTAACAGTGGATTGCGGGATTCGCTCGCCCGCTGAAGCAGACTTTGCCCGATCATTGGGCGTTGATCTGATCATTTGCGATCACCACGAACCGCAAGGTCGGTTGCCAGAGGCTTTTGCGATAATATGTCCTAAACAACAGGGTGATCTTTATCCTGAAAAGAACTTGGCAGGGGTTGGGCTGGCGTATAAAATAGCAGAGGCTTTGCTAACCGTAGTTCCACAAACAGGACTGGTTGCTGAAGATTTCCTCGATCTGGTAGCGATTGGCACGGTAGCTGATGTCGTTCCTCTGACTGGCGAAAATCGCTCGCTTGTAAAAGCAGGGTTAGTCAAACTTCGCAACACACAGCGCCAGGGATTGGTGTCACTGGCTGCAGTGAGTGGTCTGGAGCTCAGCCGGGTAAATGCGCGCGATATTGGTTTTGTCATTGCGCCTCGGTTAAATGCAGCAGGAAGACTTGAATCTGCCCTTGAAGCTTATAAATTATTGATGACCGAAGATACACAAGAAGCTGCCAGACTGGCGCAGCAATTGGACGATCAGAATCGGCAACGCCAGGAAATGATGCACCAGATGCAATCACAGGCAGAGAGTTTATTTCAGTTTGAAGAGCCGCGTCATCTGTTACATGCGGTTTACACTGACTTTCGTCAGGTGGGTGTGATTGGATTAGTAGCCTCGCGGCTGACCGAGCAGTTTTATCGCCCTGCAGTTGTTGTGACAAAAGAGAACGAGTTTACACGAGGCTCTTGTCGCAGTATTCCGGAATTTCATATTACCCATGCCTTAGATGAATGTGCCGATTTACTGGTGCGTCATGGGGGACATTCTATGGCTGCTGGCTTTACAGTTCGAACGGAAAACTTGCCAAAGCTGGTTGAAAGGCTTACCTTCATTGCTGATCGCGAGCTAGAAGGGCGGGATGTGCGTCCTGTCCTGAAAGCAGATATGGAAATCAATTTTGCTGATTTACACCCTAGAATCCTGAATGACATTGATGCCATTGAACCAACGGGATTGGAAAACCCGGGCGTGCTGTTTGTCTCTCGCAACGTACGGGTGTTACGTAGCAAGCGCGTTGGAGGTGAACAGCAGCATTTACGTCTCACGCTAAGTAGCGACTCAATCGTGTTTGATGCAATCGCTTTTCGTCTTGGGTTTTGGGATGGACAGCTTCCTGACCGAATTGATATCCTATATTCCTTTGAGCGCAATCATTATTCGGGACGCGATTCGCTACAGCTAAATGTCCGAGACTTGAAACCTGCCAATCAGCCGGACTGAGGGCGGCTTCAGGACTTCCCGATAGGTGTTTGTTAATCCACGAACCGATATTTCAATAAGGTCCAGACGGCAATAAAGGCATCTTTAGCTCGGATTTTCTTGCCTTCAGAATAATCACGCGGGTTGAAGGCGATTGGAACCTCAAAAATGCGGTATTTTCTCTTAAGCACTTTGGCAGTAAATTCAGGCTCGAATTCAAAGCCTCGTGCATGAAGTGGAATATCTTTTACCATGCTTAACCGAAAAACCTTGTACCCGGTCTCCATATCACTAAGGATGTTATTGTAAAGAATATTCGTCAATAAGGTGAGTACCTTGTTGGCGACCATATTCCAAAAGAGGATTGGCCGTCTTGCGTCGCCAAGAAAGCGCGAACCATATACGATGTCAGCGATGTTTTCCTGGATTGGCTTCAGCAAATTGGGATACTCACGAGGGTCATATTCCAGGTCTGCATCTTGAATGATCACAACATCACCTGTGGCGTATTGTAACCCCGTGCGCACTGCAGCGCCTTTGCCTTGATTACGCTCGTGGAAAAAAATGTGGATATTGCCGTGCTGTTTCAGCTCATGTAGGATAGCTCGCGTTCCATCGGTTGAGCCGTCGTCTACAATGATTATCTGACTGGCGAGTCCGGTTGTCTGAACGCGGTGAACAATCTCCCGGATGGTTAAGGCTTCGTTGAAGACAGGGATAATTACGGTGATTTGCATGGGGCTGATTATACTAAAAATAACTGGCAGATAAGCCTGCCAGTTATCTCGCTAATATTCTTTACGTGTATTATCCCAGTTTGGGCTCAATCAAACCGTAGGTTCCGTCACGGCGAGTGTACAAGATGTTAATGGCATTGGTATTTACGTTGTAAAAGACAAAGAAGTTTTCATGCCCAAGAAGCTTCATTTGCTCAATTGCTTCCAGTTCGTCCATTGGCACAAGCGTAAATTCTTTCCGACGGGCTATAACAGGGGTTTCTTCTTCTACTTCTGTTTCTGAAACAATTTCGTGAGCAGGTGTCCCGGTGCCACGACCGCGATAGCGTTTGCCTTTATAACGTTCAATCTGACGCTGCATCTTATCCAGCGCAGCATCAATGGCAGCAAAAATGTCATCGGCTCGTTCTTCAGCCCTCAAGATATAGCCGCGTCCGCGCAGGGTAAGTTGGGCAACATGACGGTCTGAGGCGCTTCGAGCAGACTTAACATAAGCAAGGTCGACGCGGGTTTCTTCAATGTTGCTGATATAGCGATCCAATTTAGAGACTTTCTTGGTAACATACTCTTGAATGCGTTGTGTTACGTCCATATTCCTTGCGAAGATTTCTGCTTTGACTGCCATATTCACCTCCTATTTGGGGTTAAGATTGATTTCCTTCAGGTGTAGGTTAAACCTGAGGGGGGATTTTCATCTGCAAATGTGGCTCTGGCAAGGGTTAGCCCATAAACGCTCTTTGCTCCTGCCTCCAGCAGAGCACGAGCGCATTCTTGTAAGGTAGATCCTGTTGTAGCTACATCATCAACTACAAGAACAATTTTATTTGCCACAAAAGTAGAGCTGGCTTTGAAAGCATTGCGGACATTTTGGACACGGTCAAAAGCCTTCAGCCCGACTTGGGTATTTGTGTGGCGGACTCTTTTGAGCGCCTGCGTTGAGAAAGGAATTTTCAAATAAAGAGCGACCGGTCTGGCAAGCAGGCTGGCTTGGTTGTATCCGCGTTCACGCAGGCGTTGCGGGCTGAGTGGAACCGGCACAATTAAGTCGGTGTGCCATTGTGTCTTTTCATAGACTTGGATCAGATGATACCCTAACGCTTCTCCCAAGCCCAAGTCGTTCTTGTATTTTAAGCGATGGATGGCATTGCGCAGGGGCCCAGCATACATTCCCCAGGAACGCAAGGCACAATAAAGTGGTGGCATAGACCGACATTCCTGGCAGGTACCAGTTTTTGGTAATGGACGTCCGCAGGATTGGCAGACTGCATCTTCTTCAAGCACAGTGATCTGTTGCTGACATTCGTGACACCAACGTAACCCGGGTTTGCCGCAGCCACCGCAAACAGGTGGATAAATCCAATCAATGGCGGTCCAGATTAGATGATGGAACAGAAAAGCTGGGTGTAATTGCAGCCCCACCGGTGTTATTCTGTATGCCTCCATTTGTTCATCGGAATCCAAACATTGGTCCAAGAGTACTAAAAAGCCTTAACCCAGCCGGAGTTAACAGAACAATCAACAATGAAGGAAAAATTAACAATCCCATTGGTATCAACATCTTGATGGGAGCTTTATGGGCTTCTTCTTCCGCTCGCTGACGACGTCGAATGCGCATTTGATCCGATTGGATGCGCAGTACTTTTGCAAGGCTAACACCCAACGATTCACTCTGGATAACTGCGGCTACAAAGCTAGTCATTTCTGGAATCCCAATGCGATCCGCCATATCTCGTAGTGCTTCACGGCGCATTTTGCCAAGTTGAATCTCCTGAATAACTCGCGCAAAGGCAAGGGACAGTTCGGTTTGCCACTTTTCACTCACCTTTGCCATTGCTGCATCAAAACCCAGCCCGGCTTCCACACAAATGGTTAGAAGGTCAAGGGCATCTGGCATAGCGCGGCGGATATTTGTCTGGCGGCGAGTTATTTTGCTGGAAAGCCAGAGTTGTGGAAAGTAGAAACCAAGCAATCCAAAGAGAAGCGCTGCCAAAACAACCCGTCCAGCCGACCATTTTGTTGGTCCAACAGTAAAGACCAGAATTACCAACCCTGCAAAGACAGCCATCGCAATGAATTGACTGGCGAGGAAGATTGTTGGATCAAGCCGCGCCGGACTACCCGCTAACTCCAGTTTCTTTGAAATAGACTGTAATGCGTTTTGGGGAGTAAACCGGATGGCTACTTCACCCAGCTTGCGAGCAATTGGAAAAATCACACGCTCGGCAAAGGGTTGAGAGAGTTCGATTTTTTCCAGATCAACTGTTTCCCCACGCTTTGTAAGTTCTTCCAGACGCGCCTGGAGTGCCATCTCGTCTGACACTTGAGGATTTCGTATTCCAATGTATATCAGAATAGCAGCGCCGAACAACACAACACCAATCCCGATGATCAGGTAGAGCATAAGATCACCTCTTCCTTTTGGCTATACTTCAATGTCAGCCAGTTTGTTCATGGCAAGATATCCAAAGATAATGAGCAGTCCTGCAATTCCTAGTGCTACGTAACCACAAGGAAACCCCGCGTTATTTTCTGGTTTAAAGAACTCCATCATATACTCACGGTTTAGCAGCATCAGGATACCCATTACACCAATCGGCAGGATGGATAAGAATCGCCCGGAGTACATAACCTGGGTTGTCAAAACTCGGATCTCGCCTTTGATGCGCACACGTTCGCGAATGGTATAGGAGATCGTGTCTAAAATTTCTGCCAGGTTACCACCAACTTCGCGTTGGACATTGATTGCGGTGATACAGAGATCAAGATCATCACTTGGAATACGCCTCAGGAGGTTGTCCAAGGCTTTTTCCATTGGTACACCAAGCTGCATTTCCTGAACAACGCGGCGGAATTCATCACTAATTGGGGACGGAAGCTCTTTGCTCACTGCTTCCATCGCTTGCATAGTTGAGAAACCTGCTCGCAACCCATTGACCATCAAGTTGAGCATGTCACTGAGCTGATCATTAAAGCGAATCAGACGCCTGGTTTGCTGTCTCTTGACGTATAAGCCAGGCAACAGAAAACCGCCGCCTGCGCCTAGAATTGCAAATAGCATAGAGCGGCCGCCGAGCAGATACCCAATCAAACCAACGAAAAAAGCCGAGATAATGAGCAGAGCAATATACTCGCCTGGTTTCATTTTGATGTCGGCGCGTGCCAGGTTCTTTGAGATTTTCTCCGCCCATGATGACCCTTCAACACGCTTATTGAGCCAGTCTGTTAAGGGGGTTGCTGTAACCCGTCTTTTTTCCGGTTCAATGACTCGGCCGCTTTCAGCAATTTGGCCCAGACGTTCTTCAACGATGGACCGCTCGCTGGTTATGGAAGTGATAATCCCGATCAACAACAGAAGTAACGCTAAACCACCGCCAACTCCTAAAATGATGATGGGATTAATAATCATCTTACACCTGCCTTTCGAGAAAACAGCAACTTCCCGGCTGTGGTGTTCAGCGTTTACCGAAGCCAAAAATGGAAGGTGGAAGCGAAATTCCAGCGCTCTCCAACTTCTCCATGAATCTGGGGCGCAAACCAGTTGGCCGCAATCGCCCAATGACCTTGCCGTTTTCAAGTCCGGTTTGTTCGAAGACAAACAGATCGGTTAGTGTGATAACCTCGCCTTCCATTCCTGTTACCTCTGTGATGTTAACTACTTTGCGCGAGCCATCCCGCAAACGCTCCTGATGAACAATCAAATCAATCGCCGATGAAATCTGTTCGCGTATCGCTCGAACGGGGAGGTCCATGCCTGCCATTAAGACCATAGTTTCCAAACGAGCAAGAGTATCGCGTGGGCTGTTTGAGTGGAGAGTGGTCATTGAACCTTCGTGCCCGGTGTTCATTGCCTGAAGCATATCCAGAGCAGCTTCGTCGCGAATCTCACCAACGATAATACGATCAGGGCGCATTCGCAGTGTGTTGATGACAAGTTGCCGGATCGTAATTTCTCCCTTTCCCTCAATGTTAGGCGGGCGGGATTCAAGTGTGACCACATGCTCCTGACGAAGTTGCAATTCCGCAGCGTTTTCAACCGTTATGATTCGTTCATCAGAGGGAATAAAGCCAGAAAGTACATTTAGTAATGTGGTTTTTCCGGAGCCTGTACCGCCAGAAATGACAATATTGCATCTAGCAACTACACATGCCTGAAGAAACTCCACTGCTTCTGGTGTGATCGAGCCAAATTGGATCAGTTGCTCCACGGTAATAGGATTCTTAGAGAACTTCCGAATGGTCAGTACTGGTCCAATCAATGAAATGGGTGGAATGACCGCATTGACGCGTGAGCCGTCTGGCAGGCGAGCATCTACATAAGGGCTTGATTCATCAACG
Organism: Anaerolineaceae bacterium; assembly: GCA_034434695.1. Classification (GTDB taxonomy): domain Bacteria; phylum Chloroflexota; class Anaerolineae; order Anaerolineales; family Anaerolineaceae; genus DYEC01. The sequence continues at coordinate 40,490 of DAOTYY010000048.1, read as the reverse complement.
CGGCGACCTAGAGGAGCAACGATCTTTTCAATGATGTGCATGACATGTTCGTTGCTTTCGAATGCCACCGGCGCACGATAGATTTTTCCTTTCCGCTCGACGTAAATATTCTTTGCACCGTTGACCATAATCTCGGTGATACTGTCCTCTTCAAGCAAAGGCTGTAGGGGCCCAAAGCCGAGAATTTCCGCCGCAATTTGTTCAAATAACCGAGCCCGTTCCGAGCGGGAAAGGATGATATTCTCCTCATTCAAGATTTGTTCGAACATTTCTTGTATCGTGCGGCGAACTTCAGCAACTTTTGTAACATCGGTGCCAGGATCAAGAGTGGCAAGCAGCTTGTTTTGAACCCGTGTTTTTAAATCCTGGTAGGTACTTTCAATGCCCGTGTGGGCAATGCGGTGAGGAGCAGATGGACCACGAACATCACCGGTGCCCCCTGCCTTGTTTAATTCGTCACTTTGTAACCGCTTAAGTATAGACATAAACCAACCTTCTCCCTAAACCATCTATTTCTTACTTATCGGTTCGATTTCCATCTCTAATTTAATGACACGATTGCGCGTTAATTCGGCAAGTGCTATGATGCTTTTAGAAACCACGTGTGCCTTGTTTTCCAGGATCAGCGGTTGACCACGATTGATGGAATTGCCCACTGCCCGTTCGTCAAATGGAATCACTGCAACAATTTCCTGCCGTAAACTCTTGCTGACGCTATCGGGTGCAATGGTAATGCGTTTGTCATAGCGATTCATCACAAAGAGGATACGGTTACGTGGGATGCCTGTGGCATCTGCCATTGTCAGAAACGTATTGGCATTTTTAATGGCAGGGATGTCCTGTGTTGTCACCAGTACAATCAGGTCGGCAACTTCCAGTGCAGCCTGGGTAATATCTGTCAGGTAGGAAGCCGTATCCACAATGGTAAAGGCATAGACCTGACGCATAAACTGTAATAGTTTGGCAAACTGATCACTAACTACTTTGACTGCTAGTTCTGGCTTGGGCGGGGCTGCAAGAATGTGCAGTCCCGAAGCCGCATGATCTATCATTACTTCTTTAACAACGTCCGCGTCCAGCTCTTCGACACGCGGCGTCAGGTCTAACACGCTGTTTTTAACCTGTTCATTGAAAAAAATGGCTACATCACCATATAACATATTTCCGTCAATCAAAGCCGTTGGGGTTTCGGGGCTTTGCAGTGCCAGAGCCAAATTGGTTGCAATCATTGTACAGCCGGTGCCGCCTTTTGGGCTATATACAACGATCACTTTGCCCTGGAAGGTAAGCGGGACACCTGCGGCGCCAGGGATCACACCCGGAGGAAGGGCTTGTGCAGCTTTGATTCGCTCTTCGTGTGCCATCACGCCGGCGTGGTGGATAGCGGCGGTGAGTTCATCAATTGAAGGCGGTTTTGTGAGAAAGTCTCGAGCGCCGACCCTCATTGCGCGCTGCATGTAATGGGCATCACTTTGCACAGATAGAATCACCACTTGGGCGTAAGGGATTTTACGGCGGATGGCTTCTGTTGCGGTAATACCATCCATGTCGGGCATATTGATGTCCATAATGACGACATCTGGTTTAAGTTGCGCTGAAAGATCAATTGCCTCTTTTCCGCTTTTGGCAGCACCCACGACTTCGATCTCCGGATCGAATTGCAGAAGACGCCGGATATTTTCGCGGGTTTCTGCGATATCGTCAACAATCAAGACCCGGATTTTTTCCTGAACGGGCATATATTACTCCAAATGTTTTATATATCACCATTAATTCCAGCGTTTTACCCTCTGTTTTTATGGACCGGTCACAACAGGAACAGGTTGCGAAGTGGTGTTTTGGAGAGTAGGCGGCAGAAGATCGAGTCTGGGTTCCAGTCCATAGGGCAACTTGGCGGGGTATGGAATGCCGTATTGGTCTAGAACGTATTGTAAGGTTACAGCCTGGGTTGGAGGTGCTTGTGTATCACCTGCACTGCGTAAAACTATGTTGAGGTTAGCCCCAGCCAACATCAGGTAATTTAATGTAACTGCGTCTTGAGGTGATACAACAAGTGTTACGATGTCAGGCCGTGTTGGTGCAGGAGTTGCTGCCTGCCCCTCAGGAGCCGGAGGGGGAGTAGGGGTGGGTTTGTTCAAGTCAACATCACCGCCGGGAAATTCACCCACCCAAAGCACCATAGCATCCTGTACCAGTGTCTGGCTCACCAGGCGAGGCCTTTGAGGTTCGGAGGGGACAACGTAGATAGCCTGATTCAGCGTTGTGTCCAGCTCAGCGCGACCCTGAGTAGAAGCAGCTCCACCAGAGGTTACCGTTATGCTTAAGTTTGTTGGTCCTCCCTCGGGAGAGGCTGGACCGGGGGCGATAATCTGGGCTGAGTAATTGGGCAGGCGGGACTGGAAGCTGGCGTCAATGTCAACGAGCAATATGGACGCAATGACATTAACCCGGTCCCCTGGATATAGTCCATAGGACACAGAAGATAAGCGATTCATTGGAATAGAGATTGCCACTTTGCCCTTTTCAATATTATTAGAGGCGTATGATCCCATTGGTCGGTCGGTAAGCAAAGCTTCCGTTAGCGGCACTCCATTCTGTAGGTCATAACGGGCCCGCAGCTTTCGGTCAATAATCTCTTGTTTTCGTTCTTCGCGGAAAAATAGTTCATTTGTGCCATCAACAATCATCGCGCTTTGCGGATACTCAATGGAAGCCAACATGGCTTCGGTAATCAGAGTCCCGCGACTGACCGGTTGAGCCAGTACTAAAATCTTAACCAGATTCTGTACGGGGGTGGAAGTGGGTAATGGTTGCGCGATACCCCCTCCAGTTATGGACCCAATAATCTGGTCGCGCAAAAGAAAGCCAACTGCAACCAGTACCAGAATCAGTATCAGCGCAAGAATAATAAAAACACTACCTCTTCTGCGACGACCACCTGCGGCCATATGTACCTCCTTGTACGCAAAGAATTCGGAAAACCAACTTTTTATTATTATACGACTAAAAGTGAATGAATACGTCTATACCAAATTGGTTTTTTCTTTTGAAAAGTTGAACATATGACAAAAAGGACTCTGCCTGTCACCCAGAGCCCTTTTTGTTCAGTGAAATGAATTGTGTTGGTGAGGTTAGATGGAGTTGACGATGTCGCTGAAGACTCTTCCGATAGCCGGGCCGAGCAGTGCAAGAATAACAATCACAACAACGGCCACTAAAACAAGAATCAACGCGTACTCTACCAGACCTTGGCCCTTTTCCTTGGGTGCGAACAGCATTTTTGTCACCTCCTTTCTGTTCATAAAATCGCTATCTGTTTTGATTATAGTGTGTTTCGGTTCTTTTTCAAGGTTGTTGGCATTACAAATACCTTACAATCTTGTAGTCCTATCTTGTGATATTCAAGATAACCAGCAAGCTGAAGACGGGGTACGTCTCGTAAAAAACTCGAAACTCATACGGAAAACCGAAGGGAATAATCAGTGCCAACAACGGAAGGACCATAATCAGCGCATGACGAAGGAAAAGGGGCTTGCGTTTCCAGTTGTAAAAAGCCAGTAGCAAGAGGACCGCCAATAAAAATAGAGAGACAATGCCAACCCAAGGTTGTTTTTGTAAAACCATCTGGTATTCTATCAAGTGTATCTCCACGGGTTCCCCTAGGTTATTTTGAAACTTATAAAAGAGCCAGCCTTTGACAAGAGCGTAAATGACCCCCTGCATGGTCAGCAGAGTCAAAAACCGTGAGCGTGGCATTCGGTTTTGGTCTTTGTAGTGCGTGAAGAAGACCAGTGGTAGCAGGATGGCGGTTTCCTTATTCAAGCAAGTCAGTACGAATAATGAAAGATAGGCTAACCATTTCTCACGTGCCATCCAGGCAAGGGCGAGTGTGAAGAGGAAAAGTGTCGTGAAATCGTAGATGTAACCAAAGCCAAAAAACAGAAACAAGGGAGACAAAGCAAACAGGGTAGAAAGGTCTATAAAAAAGGGAGACTTAATACCTCCCGTGATGGATAAAAGATAACGGAGTGAGTAGCAAAATCCGAGCAATGAAAAGTACATAATAATCCAAACCAGCAGTGCTTCCAATACAAGGTCGGGTGGGGCGTTGAAGGTGATAAGCCATCTTTGTATAGTCTGATTTTGGTTAATTCTGTCACGAACAGCATCCTCGAGCGGCGTTGGAATGACGAAAAGCGCACCGCGTACAATGCCGGGTATTAAGACCCGATAGACATATGGCTTGTAGGCGGTCCCATATAGCATCTCGCGGAAACCCGCTCTTGAGTTTCGATTGACGCCAGAGATCTGTATAAATGTGGCCAATAATGCGGCACACAGAATTGCGCTAACTGATAGAAAGATAAATTCCCGGATCTTTGAGAGGTGTTCGTGGGAGGCGTTATACATTACAAATACCTGAGAAGTCAAGATTGAAGTTCATTCAGAAGAAGATTTAATTTATTTTTAATGTTGTCAACGTAAATATTCCAAAAGTTCTGTGATGTAAAAGTTTGTATTTCACGCTATAATGCATAAAGGTTACAGTATACTCTTGTTATTATAAAATGGAGGAGCCAGCATGAGCGATTTTTTCAACCGTGTCACCGAGGAATCGGATATATTCAAAAAGATTTTGAGCAAGATTCCTGGATTCAGCGGTTATTTTGAGCGTCAAAACCGTCGCGCCGCTGATCAACTTGTACGCCAGACCGTAGCAGCCCGTTTTGAGGAGCAATGGAAGCGACTTTCCGGCTTACAGCGTGACCTGATCAGTCATGGGGAGATACAATATTTGGATGATCTGGAAGGTGCTGCGATTAAGATACGGCAGTTTATCGACCGTATTAAGACGGCATCCTATGGTTATGCTGGCCTTTTCGACAGTATTAAGGTTAATCAGGAAGAACTAGCAAAGCTCTATGAGTATGACCTTGCTCTTTTAGATTCCGTTGACGAACTGGCGAGAGCAGTTGATCTTGTTGAAACGTCCATTGGTTCGGAGGGTTTGCCTGCGGCAATCCGCAATGTGACCGGGGTTGCTCAACAAGCTGTTGAGGCTTTTAATCGCCGCTCAGAGGTAATACTGAGTGGTCAAGAAACAGCACAGTAATTTCTAATTCAGAGGAAATGGAGTGAGACATGGGTAGGGTATTTGATGTCGTTGAATATCCAAGCGAGATGGCGGATGAGATTGTCCATCGGTTTCCCGAAACTGGCGTTGCCGATTTGCGAATTGGCTCGCAAGTTATCGTGCGCGAGTCGCAAAGGGCTGTGTTTTTCCGCAGTGGTAAGGCTTTGGACGTGTTTGGTCCCGGAATGCACACCCTCGTTACTGCTAATATTCCCAAATTGGTTGATTTGATTGGAAAACTCTTTAACGAACGCACGCCGTTCACGGCTGAAGTATATTTTGTGTCAATGAAGGAATTTGCCGATCGGAAGTGGGGAACGCCACAGCCAATCATTGTGAGGAATCCCGGCATGGGATTGGGAGTGGCGCTTTTGCAGGGCTTTGGTACATATAGTTTTCAGGTGGCAGATCCCCAGCAATTTGTAACCCAACTGGTTGGGGCTCAGGGTGTTTACCGTACGGCCGACATTGAAAATCGCTTGCGTAACATGTTGCTTTCCAAACTGCAAGATTTACTAGGCGAGACGGCGCAGAAACACAGCGTTGTTGAGTTGATTGGCTTAACAGAGGAATTGGGAGCGGGGGTGCGCGCAAAAGCCCAGGATGATTTTGCTGCCATTGGTTTGACGCTGAAGAGTTTTTACATTGCCAACTTAAAACCCTCCGAGAAATCAGCAGAAGAACTGCGTGCAATGGGCATGTTGGATATGAATGTATATACCCAGCTTCAGGCGGCAGATGCCTTGCGCGAAGCGGCTCAGAACCCAAGTGGTGGTGCCGGTCTGACGGCAGGGATTGGCGCAGGCATGGGACTGGGTCAGGTGATTGGTCAATCTTTGCAAGGAGTGACTGGTGCAGGGGCAAAATCTAGCGCGGAAGCGACAGGTGCAGGAGCTGTTATGCCGGATATTATGACACCTTCAGAAGCAGCACAGTTCTTGAAGGTTTCAGAGGAAGATGTCATTGCTGCGATCAATGCTGGTGAGCTGAAGGCGCGTAAGATTGGTGCTGCCTACCGAATCAGCAAAGAAGCCTTGCAGGATTTCCTGAAAGGACAATGAGGCTTTCAGACAACTGATCAGCCCGGGATGAACCGGGCTGATCAGTTCTTCTGGCGGTTGCATGCTTGCTGTTTGGGGTGTATAACAGCATGGTATAATCAGACCGCTTTTCAGACTTTGCATCCTGTATTGGCTGGGGAATCTGGATGAAATTACATGAATACCAATCCAAGCAAATTTTTGCAAAGTATCATATTCCCATTCCACAAGGAAGAATAGCAGACAATGCCTGTGATGCCCGGCAAGTCGCGCAAGAATTAGGCGGTCGTGTGGTCATCAAGGCTCAGGTTTTAGCCGGAGGGCGGGGCAAAGCCGGTGGTATTCGATTGGCTCGGACACCTGAAGAAGCCGAGACTCTAACCACACAAATCTTGGGCATGGAGATAAAAAGCCTGCCAGTCCATAAGGTTCTGGTGGATGAGGCGGTCAATATTGCCCAGGAAATTTATCTGGCAATTGTCAGTGATCGTGAGGCGCGCGCTCCGTTGATGATGGCTTCTTCTGAGGGTGGTGTAGATATTGAAGAAGTGGCGCATGTAAGCCCAGAGAAAATTGCCCGTGTACATATAAACCCTTTAGTGGGGTTGAAGAGTTTTGCGGTGCGTGATCTTGCAGTTGGGATTGATTTGCCTCATCAACACTGGAAATCATTTATTGAAATTGCTCACAAGCTCTGGCGGGTTTATTGTGAAACGGATGCTTCTCTGGTTGAGATCAACCCACTGGTCATTACAGTAGATCAGCGAATGTTAGCACTGGATGGCAAAGTTGTCTTGGATGATAATGCGCTCTTTCGACATCCCGATTTGTCTGATCTGCGCGACCTGGATGCAGAAACTCCTGCCGAAACTGAAGCGCGCAAATATGGACTTTCATACATCAAGATGGAGGGTGAAATTGGATGTCTGGTCAATGGAGCTGGTCTGGCGATGGCTACGATGGATATGATCAAGCTGTGTGGCGGTAGACCGGCTAACTTTCTGGATGTTGGGGGTGGCGCCAGTGCAGAAAGGGTAGCGGTAGCATTGCGGCTCATTCTTTCTGACCCAAACGTTCGTGTAGTTCTAGTAAATATCTTTGGTGGGATCACGCGTGGCGATGAGGTGGCGCGAGGGATTCTTCAGGCGTTGTCGGATTCAAATCTCAAACCGCCAATGGTTGTCAGACTTGCTGGAACGAATGCCGAAGAAGGTCTGAAACTGTTGGCTGCAGCAGAGATGCAAGTGGCTGAGACTTTGGTTGAAGCCGGCAGAAGAGCGGTTGCTCTGGCGAATAGTTGAGGTTGCAGTGAGCATTCTGGCGAATAAATCAACTCGTTTACTGGTTCAGGGGATTACAGGACGAGAAGGACTTTTTCATACCGGGCAAATGGTACGATTTGGCACCAATGTTGTTGCAGGGGTGTCTCCCGGCAAAGGCGGTGAATGGGTTTTGGATGGGAAAATACCTGTGTTTGATACTGTTCGGTTGGCAGTTGAGGCGACCGGAGCGGATGCAACGGTGATCTTTGTCCCTGCTCGATATGCTCCCGATGCGATTTTTGAAGCGGCTGATGCAGGGATTTGCCTGATTGTGTGCATTACTGAAGGCATACCTACTCAAGATATGATGCAGGCTTATCATTACCTTGCTCAAAAGAAAGTTCGGTTGATTGGACCGAACTCTCCGGGCATTTTATCACCCCGGGAAATTAAGATAGGGATTATTCCCGGTGATATTGCTATTCCAGGAAACATTGGCATTGTTTCGCGCTCGGGAACTTTGACGTATGAAGTACTGTATGCGCTCAAACGAGCCGGACTAGGTGTAAGTACTTGTGTCGGGATTGGCGGAGACCCGATTATCGGGACGGATTTTCTGGACATCCTAAGCATGTTTGAGGCTGATGCACATACTGACCGGGTGGTTTTAATTGGTGAAGTTGGCGGGTCGGATGAAGAACGCGCAGCCAGTTATATTGCAAAAGAAATGACCAAGCCGGTTGTGGCTTTTATTGCAGGTTTGACTGCTCCACCGGGGCGACGGATGGGTCATGCAGGCGCGATTATTGAGGGTGGGGCTGGTCTGGCACAAAGCAAGATCGAAGCTTTGGAAAATGCGGGTGTGCGCGTGGTAACAAATCCAGAAGAGATTCCCCTTTTCCTTGGTTCTTGAGTTCTTAAATCAAGATGGGGCAACATACATACATTACGTTGCCCCTGACTCCTATTTTATTCCCAGGTATTCTGTTTTATTTTGGGGTTACAATTTTTTATGACTATCGATGTATTTGACAGCATCAGCAACTGTGCGAATTTGACGGGCATCTTCATCTGAGATGTTCAGGTCAAACTTCTCACAAAAACCGTCAATTAAGAAAAACTGGTCCATCGAGTCGGCTTTCAAATCTTCAATAAAGCGGGATTCCATCGTAATTTCGTTGCTGTCAATCTTGAGCACGTCAGCAATCACCGCTTTGACCTCTTCGAATGTATCGGACATTGATTATCCTCCTGGATTTTGATCAAGTGCAACGCTAAAATTGTAATTGTCTGTGCCAATCTGTCAAGAGCGAGTATGCCTTTATTTCACGGCAATCGGCTTTCCATTGTTAACCCTCAGCTCTTTCAATCGTTACACACGTGAAATTTTTGTGTTCGTTATGACACGGTATAATTGAAAAAGTCTTTAGTTGACTTCGTCTAAGGTCTTCCATGTGTGAGAAAAAAACCTTTTATTTTGTACGAGAACTAACAGAACGAGATCGCTCTTGGGTGCAACGCGTAATCTACCAGCGCTGGGGAGACGATGTCGTTATAGTTCACGGCGTAGTATATCATCCTTCGGAATTAGCCGGTTTTGCGGCTTTCGAAGTGAATGGGCTGCGTGTGGTAGGCCTTGTAACTTATGTGATTCGACAAGATGCCTGCGAAATTGTGACGCTGGATAGTCTGGTTGAGCGGCAGGGAATCGGTACCCATCTGGTTGCTGCTGTTCACCAACGCGCAGAACAAGCGGGTTGTCATCGTCTCTGGCTTGTCACAACAAATGATAACTTGAACGCACTGCGCTTTTATCAAAAATATGGCTTTTGCTTGGCGGCGCTTTACAAAGAGGCGGTGGTAAAGGCGCGGCAAATCAAACCCTCAATACCCATGACGGGCGAGTCTGGAATTCCAATCCGAGATGAGATTGAATTGGAAATTGAGCTTGTGAAGCCTGCGGAATAAAAAAGTTTGCTCTTGAGTTTATAAGGACAGAAATGATAAAGCGTGTTTTTCTTGCGATGTATTTAGTAAGTGGTCTTTTGGGCGAAGCAATACCCGTTAGTATGCAGTCCACTTTGGCGGGTGAACAAGAGCCCTATTTTGGGGATGTTCTTTGCCAGCCGGGGGTCTATCAAAATATCTCGGCCGATTGCCTTGTTTTGGGACCTTCTGCATTCTTGACGGACCTGGCGCGCTTGGGGATCGTTTATCCTCCGCGACCTTTGCCGGCTTATCACCCTGGACCGGAATACGATCAGGTGCCGGTCAAGTTTGCCAAGATCAATGTTGAGCCGACAGAGCCTGTGGCTATCTATTCATCTCTGGAAGATGCTGCCAATGGCAATAATCCATTGCGTTATCTGGGCGGTGGTATTTTGCGATTTGTATCGTATAAAAATCAGGTGGATATAGGCGGGGGACATTATGTTCAATTGCAGACAGGTGAATGGATGCGCGCTTCTCCGGCTGCCCTCTCCAGTTTTCAGGGGTTAGTGTTTACGCAGTTGCCCAAGAATTCTTTTGGGTGGATCGTGGAGCGGACACATCCGCACAGCGCGCCCGATTACCAAAGTGCGGAGCTGGAGAAGGTGTTGGAGCGTGAAACGGTTGTGCCAATTTATAACATTCAGCGTAACGCTCAGGGCGACTGGTATCTTACAGGGATAAATGAATGGGTTGAACGACGCTATATTCGTCAGTTTGTCATTAACCTTACTCCGCCAGAGGGTGTAGATAACAATCGTTGGATTGAAATTAATCTATATGAGCAAACGCTCGGAGTGTATGAAAATGGCAGGTTGTTATTTGCGACTTTGATTGCCAGCGGGGTTGCACCATATTACACCCGTCCCGGCCTGTTCAAAATAGAGAAAAAGAAACCACTGGAGACCATGCAGGGGGCGTTTGAGGCAGATAAGTCAGATGCCTATTATCTTGAAGATGTGCCTTGGACGATGTACTTTGATCAGGCGCGTGCGCTGCATGGGGCTTACTGGCGAACAATGTTTGGTTACCCGCAATCGCATGGCTGCGTTAATTTGTCGCTCGGTGATGCACACTGGTTATATGATTGGGCAAAAGAAGGTGATTGGGTTTATGTCTGGGATCCTTCGGGAGCTACGCCTACTGATCCCGAATTGTACACGCAAGGGGGGGCTTAAATTGTGGGCTCTCCCCTGTTCATGGCTTATGGCTCAAGCGTAATTGTCAGGCTGGATAATGCTACTGTGCCGGGAATGCGCCCATTGCTTTCCTGGCGCAGTGTTAATCGGACTTGTTTGCTTTCGGTGATAGTGTAAGGAATAACGGCCTCGAAAGGTGTGTGACTCAAGTCGCCTGTAGGGGGTGGTACCTGAATTTGGGTGGAACCTAAAACATTGCCCTGGGTGTCAATCAGTTCAAGAATGACTGGATTGCTGTTAATGGGGTTTGCCAATCCAATAACCGGCACGTTTCCACCAGAAATAGTCTGCTCAGGTTTGGGAAAGCGAACCAGATAGCGTTCCTGTATTGTAGTCGGGGGATAAATTTCATCTTCTCCTACCATCATCAAAAGCAGATCAACAGAGGAGAGCGCTATCAGACGATCATATTCATCTTTGATGCGCAGTTCCAGGCGAGCGGTCTCCGCCGCTGAAGTGATGGAGAAGCTCACCAGAGGCGCGATACGCAGACTGCGCTCTTTATATTGGCGGTAATCCAGTTTTTGCTCAACGATGGTACGGCTGTCTTCACCAATGAGTCTGAGCCAAACATAGCCGTCCCTGCCTGGCATCACTGATGCACCCAACGTGAACGGGGAAGTTACCATCGAAAGCGGTCCAGGGCGCTCGATACGCAGCACGGCAAATGGTGGTGTAGGAGTATTTGTAATCGTGGGTGTCAATGTCAAGGTTGGGGTTTGAGTGATGGTGAGGGTGCGTGAGGGAATGCGGGTGCGTGTCGGGGTGCGCGTAATTGTAGATGTACGGCTGGCAGTTGGTGAAGGCCCGGGCGTAACCGTATCAGTAGGGGTAGGTTCAAGAGTTGCGGTTGTGCTGGTGGTTGCTGTGGCAGTGGGTGGCGGCGGAGTGTGGGTGAACGTCTCTGTTGGCAGCGGAGTAGGGCTGGGCGATTCGGGTGTAACAGTTGGGGTGATAGGTGTAGATGAAAAAGTTGGCATGGCGGTTGGGGTCATGATGAATGCGAGCGGGTCAAACCCAGCACAGCCACTCAGTAAGGAAAAAACCGAGAAGCCCATGAGTGTGAGGAGTATCTTTGACGATAACGTCCGTCTTTGTTTACAGACCGTAAATATCGCTAAACTTCCTTTTGAGGTAACGTAAATAAGGTTGTGGCGTAATGGTTGAACCAGTCACTTTTTGAACCAGTTCCTGGGGTGGGAATTTCATGCCGTGTCTATGGATTTTTTCGCGCAACCAGCTCAGCAAGGCAGAAAACTCGCCATGTTCAATCTGGTTTTCTAGATCCGGAATGTCTTTCATGATTGCTTCCCAAAGCTGTGCGGAAATCAGATTTCCTAAAGCATATGTTGGAAAATAGCCCAGACCGCCGAAGGACCAATGGATGTCTTGAAGCACGCCCTCTCGATTGGTTTTTGGAGCAATCCCAAGATATTCCTGCATTTTGCTGTTCCAGACTTCTGGCAAATCTTGTACTTCAAGGTTGCCCTCCATAAGCGCAATTTCTAGTTCCAGCCTTAACATCACATGCAGGTTGTAAGTCGCTTCATCGGCTTCAGTTCGAATCAGAGAAGGTTGTACTTTGTTAATTGCCCGATAAAAGGTATTTAGGTCAACATTTCCAAGCTGTTGAGGAAAGATCTTCTGCAAGTGAGGGTAGAAGAAGGTCCAGAAAGCTCTGGAACGTCCAACCAGGTTTTCCCATAACCGCGATTGAGATTCATGAATTGCCATTGAGGCACCGCTTGCTAGGGGTGTGCGACGCAGGGTTGGGGATATTCCCTGATCATACAGTGCATGTCCACATTCGTGCATGGTGCCAAACAGCGCCGGTGCCAGCCAGTTAGGGTCGAGGCGGGTGGTAATACGCACATCTCCCAAACCGAAACTGGTGCTGAATGGATGAACAGAGCGATCCTGCCGCCCGCGCTGCCAGTCATAGCCAAAACGCGTGATCACTTCCACACCGAACTCCCATTGTGACTTTTCGTCAAATGGCTGGTGCAGAAAAGAGTCGTCCACTTGAGGACAAGAAGCAATGGCTTGAATCAGTGCTACCTGCTCGGGCTTCAGCGAGTTGAATATTTGTTGAACTTCAGCCGTTTTCAAATCGGGCTCAAAGTCATCCAGAAGCGGGTCATACACATGGTCATATGGGGCAAAAAACTCGGCATACTGCCGCCGCAATTCCACTATTCTTTGCAGATGTGGGCGGAAACGCTCAAAATCATCGTTGGCTTTTGCTTGTTCCCATGCAGTTTGTGCAACCGTGGTCACTTGAGCATATTCTGACACATAACTGGCGGGCAGGCGGGTTTGTTTATTGTACTGACGGCGCGTCACGCGAATCAGGCAAGCTTCGTCCGAATCGGGGGGAAGCTGGTCAGTGAAAACTTGTAAATCTTCCAACAGTTGTCCCACTTCGGGGGAAGTGAAACGCTCATGAGCGAGTTGCGCCAGCGTTGCTAGTTGTTCACCTCTTTCTTCTGCACCGCCGGAAGGCATATAAGTTTGTTGATCCCAGTTCAAAAGCTGTTGAACTGCGTTCAGGTCATAAACCTGAAAAAGAATTTCTTTCAATTGTTTCAGTTTCTGTTCCATGAGAACTTTTCAGGGCGAGAGCGGGCCCTGCCTGTGGGCAAGCAAGATTTGCCCGCTCTCTCTTATAACAGGCGGTAGAGTGAGTTAAAACTTCAAGCGACTTTCCAGCGCAGGAGTTTGCCTTCCAGCGCTGCAAGGACTTCTGTGGCAATGTCGTTAGCGGCACGGCGCTGTGCCTGGACAGTTTGACCTCCAATGTGCGGCGTAGCCACAACTTTAGGGTGGGTAACCAGCGGTGTTTGTCCAGGTGGTTCGGTGGCAAAAACATCCAGCCCGGCGCCGGCCACGTGACCGCTGTCCAAAGCAGCTAGTAGCGCAGTTTCGTCAATAACACCGCCGCGCGCTGCGCAGATAACATAAACGCCCTTCTTCATCTTTGCAAACGCCTCAGCGTTTAACATATTGCGGGTTGAATCGGTGAGTGGTGTATGAAGGGTGATGATATCTGAGCGAGCGAACAGCTCGTCAAGCGTTACCGGTTCGGCATCCTGTTTGCGAATATCTTCTGCGGATACTACCGGGTCATAAGCGATGATTTTCATATCAAAGGCAGCCGCCCGTTTGGCAACTGCCTGCCCAATGCGCCCGAATCCGATGATGCCAAGGGTGTTTTCCCATAGTTCGCCGCCTTCTAATTCTTTCTTCAACCATTTGCCTTCTTTCATGCCCGCATCTGCGCGTGGAATTTCACGCATGACTGCCAGCATTAAACCCATCGTCAATTCTGCCACGGCAATGGTTGTAGCGATGGGTGCGTTAACCACAGTGACATTGTGCTGTTTGGCAGCGTTCAGATCAATGTTGTCAACACCAACCCCTGAACGCCCAACGACTTTTAGTTTCTTGCCGGCATCGAAGACCGCAGGGGTGACTTTGGTGCGCCCGCGTACGATCAGAGCATCGTATTCGCCAACGACCTGTAGGAGTTCTTCCGCTGAGATACCTGCGCGGTCGTCAGTTTGTGCTGCAGCACGCAGAATTTCCTGTCCATTTTCTTCCAATCCATCTGTGAGCAAAATTTTCCAGTTACCCATTGGTTTTCTCCTTCGCTTACAAAAATTGGGCCAGTCCTTCTGTTTATTGTACCCCAAATAAAACCTTAAAAAGGCGGGAGACTTTTCTTAAACGATTCTTAACTTAGTCTCCCTTGTGAACTCTAATCTTTTCGGTTATAATTCAATAGTTGAATTTTAGGAAGGGCCTTCATGGAACTTTCAATGGAACATAGCCGGGATCTGATTATTCTTGAACAAATTGAACAAGACCCGGACGCCACACAGGCTTCTCTTGCCCGGCAACTTAATGTGGCGGTTGGTACCATTAACTGGCATCTCAAGCGTTTGATTGCAAAAGGATATGTCAAAGTTCGACGCGCCCAGCGCAAGAAACTACGCTATATCATTACCCCTGAAGGGATGGCTTTCCGCGCTCGCCTGACGATTGATTATATTCAAAATTCTTTTCGATTGTACCGATTAGTCCGTGAACGTGCGTTGTCGGCACTAGAGCAGATTCGGGCTGCCGGCTACAGTCAGGTTCAAGTTTCTGGCGATGGTGAGGTAGCCGAGGTTTGCCGCTTAACCTGTTTGGAGAGGGGGATTGCAGTTACTGAAAAAAGTGGTTTTCCGCGGCTAGAAGTTCACGGATTGAAAATCTTGGTATGTTTTCCGGATGGAGCGTTCTGGCCAGAGAAGCCGTTAGAATGAGTGGCGTTGTCTTGCAAGGATTTTGGGCGTTAAGTAAACCTTAGTCCTATAGCGAGGATTGTTATGAGCGAAGAAGGGTTTTGGAAAAAAAACAGGTTTTGTGTTACCGGTGGGGCGGGATTCTTGGGGTCGTTTGTGGTCGAAAAGCTGATGCAGCGCGGTGCCAGGGATATTTTTGTGCCACGCATTGAAGAGTATAACTTGGTTAACTTGACTGATATCCAGCGCATGCTGGATGACTCAAACCCGGATGTTATCATCCATCTAGCGGCGCATGTGGGCGGGATCGGAGCGAACCGCGAACATCCGGCAGAGTTCTTTTATGACAATCTGATGATGGGAGTGCAGCTTATTCATCAGGCATGGTTGCATGGCGTGAAGAAGTTTGTCGCCATTGGTTCGGTATGCGCTTATCCCAAATATACCCCTGTTCCCTTTAAGGAGGATGATCTCTGGAACGGTTATCCGGAGGAAACCAACGCGCCCTACGGGCTGGCAAAGAAAATGCTTTTGGTCCAGTCGCAAGCTTACCGTCAGCAATACGGTTTTAACTCGATCTTTTTGCTGCCGGTAAACATGTATGGGCCTCGTGATAATTTTGACCTAAAGTCCTCACACGTGATTCCGGCATTGATTCGCAAGTTTATTGAGGCGCAGGAAACTAGAAGAGGCGAGGTGGAAATTTGGGGTGATGGGTCGCCGACGCGCGAATTTATCTACGTAGAGGATGCCGCAGAAGGGATTCTACTGGCTGCCGAACGTTACAACGGTGCCGAACCCGTTAACATTGGCTCGGGTTTTGAGATTTCCATTAAGGATTTAGCAGAATTGATTGCCCGCCTGACCGGTTATCAGGGGAAACTGGTCTGGGATACCAGTAAACCGAATGGGCAGCCGCGCCGCGCCCTGGATATCAGCCGCGCCGAAAAGTATTTTGGTTTTCGGGCGCAGGTACCCTTTGAGGAAGGGCTGCGTCGTACCATTGAGTGGTACCGCACCCACCGGACTGGACAGAGTAGCTGAAGTTTACAAAACGGGCTACCTCGTATGATGGAACGGCAGGATACTTCAATCACAATTATCCGACCAGAAAACAACTGGCTGGCACTCAATCTGGCTGATTTGTGGCGTTATCGTGAGTTGGTCTACTTTATGACCTGGCGCGATATTGTTGTGCGTTACAAACAAACATTACTGGGGGCAGGTTGGGCGATTCTGCGTCCGTTCCTGACGATGGTGGTATTCAGTATTTTCTTTGGTGAACTGGCGAAGGTGCCTTCTGAAGGTGTACCATATCCAATTTTTACTTACACAGCGCTACTTCCTTGGGAGTTGTTTGCTACTGCGCTTAGTGTTGCCAGCCGCTCGCTGGTGCAAAACAGTCACATGATCACCAAAGTTTATTTTCCGCGCCTGATTTTGCCGCTGGCGGCGATCCTGGCTGGTGTTGTGGATTTCTTAATAGCCTTTGTTATCCTGATTGTCATGATGGCATATTATGGTATTGTACCGACATCAGCAGTCTGGACGTTGCCCCTTTTTCTGCTGTTGACGCTCATCACTTCGTTGGGCGTGGGGTTGTGGCTATCGGCGCTAAATGTGCTTTATCGCGATGTTGGTTACGTCACTCCCTTCTTAACCCAATTTTGGCTCTTTATTACCCCGATAGCGTATGGGGCTTCACTGGTGCCGGAACAATGGCGTTTTCTATATGCTTTAAACCCGATGGTGGGTGTGGTTAACGGTTTTCGCTGGGCACTATTGGGTATTCAAACTGCCGCGCCAGATAGCCAACTGATCATGTCGGTTGTGGTCTCACTGATATTACTGGTCAGCGGTTTGTTTTATTTTCGTCGGATGGAACGCCTGTTCGCGGACATGGTTTAGCTTGCTCAGGCGGTAAGATTGGTTATTCGATAAAAAGTGAAATAATGAGGATGATCGCGATACGAGCTGAAAAACTGGGAAAACAATACCGCATTGGCTTACCGTCAGTGCGTTACCAGACATTGCGCGAGAATCTTGGCGAGCGATTGGCTGCGCCGGTACGTCGGTTGCGTTCGAATGCCAATGAGTATGGCAAAATCTGGGCTTTGCGGGATGTTTCTTTTGAAGTGCAACAGGGGCAGGTGCTGGGTGTGATTGGGCGCAACGGCGCCGGTAAAAGCACCTTATTGAAACTTCTCTCACGGGTGACCTACCCAACAGAAGGTACCGCTCAGATTCATGGACGGGTGGGATCATTGCTGGAAGTTGGTACGGGTTTCCACCCAGAGTTGACTGGGCGTGAGAACATCTACCTGAACGGTGCTATCTTGGGCATGAAGCGCCATGAGATTGAGCGGAAGTTTGATGAGATCGTTGCCTTTGCAGAGGTTGAGAAATTCATTGATACCCCTGTCAAGCGCTATTCCAGCGGAATGTACCTACGGCTGGCGTTTGCGGTTGCAGCTCACCTCGAACCGGAGATACTGGTGGTAGATGAGGTCTTGGCGGTTGGAGATGCCGAATTTCAGCGCAAATGTCTGGGAAAAATGAGCGATGTGGCGCAGCAGGGTCGTACTGTGCTATTCGTCAGCCACAACATGTCAGCGATTTTACGTCTTACTGAAGAGACTCTGGTGATCGAAAAAGGTCGGCTGGCTTTGCGCGCTCCAACTCCGCAAGCGGTAGATTATTACCTTTCGCGCGGTTTCTCACAGGAGGGCGAACATGTTTGGGCGGAGGATGAAATTTCACCGGAGGCTGCTCCTTTCCGTCCAATTAGAATACGTATCCTTAACCCTCAGGGGCAGGTAGCTGACACTGTTCGGTCTGTTGAGCCCATAACGATTGAGATTGAGTACAATCTGGCTGCGCCAGTTGTTGGGCTACGCGTGGGTATTTATCTGCTCAGTACGCGTGGCGAATATATCTTTACTTCGTTTGACACGGACGAGCCGGAGCAATTTGAGCGTATGGCAACGCGTCCTGCCGGACATTATATAAGCCGTTGTACCATTCCGGCTGATTTCCTCAACGAAGGGCGGTATGTTGTTGCAGTCAATGCCAGTTCATTTCGCGTCAAGCGGTACTTTCAAGATGATCAGGCATTGTCTTTTAACGTGGATGCGACGGGTGCGCCCGGTATGCACTGGCCAGAGCCTAGACTGGGACCAGTGCGCCCGCGTCTGGAATGGAAAATCGAGGCGATCAAATGACTGCTGTGAGTAGAGAAGCGATTAAGAAATTGCTGGGGCAAATCCCATTTACGGCTGAGTTGTACTGGTTAGCACGGCAGCGCGGCAAACCAATTACCAGCCGCTTTTCCCTGAAACATTTACAGGCGGCTATGCCAGAGCTGGTAGCCAAAGCAACAATATTACGCCAGTCCGCAAAACCGGGTAAAAATGTGCTTTTGTTTGCTACATTGCACTACTGGATTGAACATGTGGCTTTGCTGGGGATGGCGCTGGCTGCTCAGGGGCATAAAGTCACTCTGGCATACCTGCCCTATGCTGAATGGCAAAAGCCGATTAACCTTTTTGATTTACGCCGCCAGAACGTGTATGCCCAAAGGGTGCTATCCCGGGCGGATTCACTGATGGACTCAGTTTCATTTTTCAGCCTCAAAACTCCCTACAAACCATTGCCGGAAGTTGTCAATGCTATGATTCAGCAGGTGACTGATTATGACACACAGTACACTTTGCAGCGGGAAGATGTGGATCAGAACAGTGAGATCTATCGCCTGCGGCTGGAGAGAAACACAGAGGCAGCACGTGCGGCGTGGTTCTGGCTTGGTAATCACCGCCCGGATGTGGTGATCGTTCCAAATGGGACCATTCAAGAGCTGGGGGTTGTCTATCGCATAGCGCGATTTTTGAATATTCCAACGATCACCTATGAATTTGGTGATCAACGCCAGCGTGTCTGGCTGGCTCAGAATGCCGAGATCATGCGGCAGGAGACCGATGGGCTTTGGAAAGTCCGTCAGGGGATACCGCTGAATGAAACTGAGCTGGAGCGTTTACGTTCTCTGTTTATTGCCCGTCAACGAGCTTCAATCTGGGAGAATTTTGCTCGTCGCTGGCAAGGAGTGCCTGCACAAGGTGGGGAAAAGGCGCGCACCGCTTTGGGTTTGGATGAGCGTCCAATGGTGCTTTTGGCAACAAACGTTTTGGGTGATAGCTTGACACTAGGGCGTCAAGTCTTCAGCAAGACAATGTCGGAATGGATTGCTCGAACGGTGCAGTATTTTTCTGAGGTTCCAGGCGTTCAGTTGGTTATCCGGGTTCACCCAGGCGAGGTACTAACGCATGGTCTCTCAATGGTGAATGTTGTGCGGGATGTAATGCCGAAGCTTCCAGAGCATATTCGGTTGATACGCCCGGAAGACCCAGTCAATACATATGATTTGATTGAAGTTGCAGATCTTGGATTGGTGTATACCACTACAGTTGGTCTGGAAATGGCAATGAATGGTATTCCTGTGGTGGTTACCGGGCAGACACACTACCGGGGGCGTGGTTTTACATTTGATCCAGATAGCTGGGTTTCGTATTATAAGTTGCTTGGACAGATGTTGGAGAAGCCGAAAGCATATCGCTTAAGTCCGGAAAAAGTTGAGCTTGCCTGGCAATATGCCTATCGTTTCTTCTTTGAGTTTCCTCGTCCGTTCCCGTGGCATCTGGTGCGCATGTGGAAAGATTACAATATGCGTCCGCTGGATGTCGTTTTGAGTCCAGAGGGTCTCAGTCTATATGGCGATACTTTCCGCTATTTGGTTGGCGAACCTTTGGATTGGAAGCAAATCGCCACTCAGGAGCTCCAGACGAGTGGAGTGGGTAAATGAGTCAGCCTGAAGTTAAGGAGCAGGTTCGGCGGTTTTACGATCAGGTGGGCTGGCAGATGACCGGTGACACCTATCAAAACGCGCGTTATGAAGATTTGCGCCCGGTTTCCAGAGAGTATATTCACCGCTGTCACCTGCGGCTGAAGCCGTTCTTGCAACCCGGCGGGCGTTTCCTGTTAGATGCCGGCTCAGGACCTGTACAGTATCCAGAGTACTTAACTTATTCAATGGAGTATCAGAAACGAGTTTGCCTGGATATCTCTTTTGTGGCGCTACAGGAAGCTCGGCGACGCGTTGGTGAACATGGGTTGTATGTTGTGGGAGATGTGGCGAATTTGCCTTTTTGCTCAGAAGCATTTGATGGCGTAGTGTCACTGCATACACTGCACCATCTGCCGCTGGTAGAGCAAAAGAAAGCCTATGAAGATATTTACCGCGTTCTGCAGTCAGGCAGGCGGGCGGTAGTGGTTAACGGCTGGACTGAGTCACCCTTAATGCGCTTGGCGCTGCCTTTTGTGCGGATGTTTGAGCGTTTGGGTGGTTGGTTGGCGCGTCTGCGTGGTCGAGCAAGAAATGCAAGAGTGGACGAAACCATGTCTGTAAATGCCAAACCCAGTGGGACTTTTGTGCAAAAACTGGACGCAGCATGGTTGAGACAGGAGATTGGCGATCAGATGCCTGTGGAGATTCGCGTCTGGCGTAGCGTCAGTGTGCGTTTTCTGCGGGCTGTGATTCATGAGGCGCTGGCGGGGCGCTTTTGGTTGCGGCTTTTGTTCTGGTTGGAAGAACGCTTTCCACACTACTTTGGTGAGCATGGGCAGTATCCCCTGATTGTGATCCGCAAGGAAGACAGGAAATGACCCTAAAAGAATGGTCGGAAGAACTGGTCGTCCATCCGCTGGTTTCTGATCGTTGGGAAGATCTGGAAGCGCTGTTGGGTTCGCGTGGTGCCTGCGCGGGATGTTGGTGTATGTACTGGCGGCAGACACAGCGGGAATTTGAAGCTGGTGCTGGAGAGCCAAACCGTTTTGCACTGCGCAAGTTGGTTGAGATAGGCAAAATACCCGGATTGCTGGCTTATCATAATGGCAGAGCGATTGGCTGGATTTCCCTCGGACCTCGTCAGGATTTTCAACGACTGGCGCGTTCGCGCATCTTGAAACCCGTAGATGAGCAAGACGTATGGTCAGTGGTGTGTTTCTTTGTTGCCAAGGAGTATCGGCGTCAGGGGTTGACAGTGCACCTGTTGCAAAAAGGGGTTCGGTATGCCGCGAGTTGTGGCGCGGCAGTTGTAGAGGGATATCCGATTGCAGGGAAAAGTGGAAATACTCCTGTTGTATTTCTCTACACTGGAACCGTGTCAGCTTTCATGAAAGCGGGCTTTGTTGAAGTTGCGCGCCGATCTGAGACCAGACCAATCATGAGGTACTACCTCAAGAAACAAATATAAGATAGGGTTGACAGTATGGATTGGAGAGATAAAGTTGTTTTGGTTACCGGCGGTACAGGTTCGTTTGGAAAAAAGTTTATCCAAATCATGCTCAAGGAATATCATCCGGCAAAATTGATCGTTTACAGCCGGGACGAGCTAAAACAGCACGAAATGCGCGTGGCTGGCTATAACCATCCCAGCCTGCGCTATTTTATTGGTGATGTGCGCGATCTCTCGCGTTTAAGGCGTGCTTTTGAAGGGGTGGATATTGTCATCCATGCTGCGGCGTTGAAGCAGGTACCTGCTTGTGAGTATAACCCGATGGAAGCGGTTAAGACCAATATTCTTGGTAGCCAGAATGTAGTGGATGCTGCGCTGGATGCCGGCGTCAAGCGGGTAGTGGCTTTGAGTACGGATAAGGCGGTTAACCCGGTTAATCTCTATGGTGCGACCAAGCTGGCGGCAGAAAAGCTGTTCGTTCAATCCAATGCCTATGCGGGTGGTAAGGCAACCCGCTTTGCTTGTGTTCGGTATGGGAATGTGGTAGGCAGTCGGGGAAGCGTGGTGCCGGTATTTCTTAAACAACGAGCGAGCAATGGAAAGTTAACCATCACAGATGAGCGCATGACCCGCTTTTGGATTTCGCTGGAGCAGGGAGTGCGGTTCGTGATCCGTTGTGCCGAACAGATGTATGGCGGCGAGGTGTTTGTGCCAAAGATTCCCAGTATGTCCATCGTAGATTTAGCCAGAGCAGTTGCGCCCGGTGCAGAACTGGATGTGATTGGGATTCGTCCGGGCGAAAAGTTGCATGAGGTGTTGATTTCAGAAGACGAGGCGCGCTCAACTGTTGAGTTGGAAGATATGTTTGTCGTCATGCCGGCTGAGGCTCTCTGGTTTGGACGTGAGTGGGAGAAGGTGGGCAAGCCTTTGCCGGATGGTTTTCGCTATGCCAGCAATAACAACCCACAATGGTTGGGAATTGAAGAGATACGTAAGATGATCGAACCTATCGAAACCGAATACGAACAGGGTGCAATTGCATGACACGCTTTCTGGTGACGGGTGTTAGCGGTCTTTTGGGGTTGAATTTTGCCCTCCGTTTTAGCGGAGAGCATGAAATCACCGGCGTCGTTCACCAAAACCGGCTGGGTGATGTGTCTTTTCGGGTTATACAGGGTGATTTGACACAGCCCGGTTTACTGCAAGCGCTCGTGGAGCAGACGAAGCCCGAGGTGATCTTGAATTGCGCGGCGCTGGCAAATGTAGACACATGTGAAAGTCAGTCTGAGCTTGCCCATCGCGTGAATGCGGAAGTACCATGTGAGCTGGCTAAGGTAGCCCGGCGTTCAGGAATACGCCTGGTTCACATTTCTACAGATGCGGTTTTTGATGGAGTGGGCGGTAATTACACGGAAGAAGACCACCCCAACCCTCAAAATACCTATGCACGTACCAAACTGGCGGGGGAGCAAGCCGTTTTGGAAGCCAACCCTGATGCCCTGATTGCACGGGTCAATTTTTATGGCTGGAGTTTGAGTGGTCAGCGCAGCCTGGCAGAGCATTTTTTCTATAACCTTTCATCTGGCAAAAAAATGAAAGGTTTTGTGGATGTCTTTTTTTGCCCATTAGAAGTTAGCCATCTGGCGGAGATTCTGTTGCGCCTGATTGACCTGAGATTATCTGGGCTGTATCATGTGGCAAGCGGTGAAGCCTTGAGCAAACATGATTTCGGACAACGGATTGCAAAGCGGTTTGGCTTAGATGGATCGTTAATCGAACCTGTATCCTGGAAGGAAGCCGGTCTTAAGGCAGTGCGCTCACCGAATTTAACCTTGAATATTGATAAATTACGCAAAGTGCTTGGCGGTGAACCTCCCACACAAGATCAGAGTTTGGAGCGTTTTTACGAATTGTACCGTTCTGGTTACCCACAAAAATTACATGCTCTAAGACAGTAACATTGGTTAGTAAAATGATTCGATGGCATAAGGAGGTAAGCTATGGAAATGAGGATTGCGGATCGTTTGATAGGCGACAACCATCCAACGTATTTCGTTGCCGATATTGCCGCCAACCATGATGGCAGCCTGGAGCGGGCAAAATCGCTTATCAGGCTGGCAAAGGAGGCTGGAGCGGATGCTGCCAAGTTTCAAAATTTTCGCGCTCCGAAGATTGTGTCGGATTACGGTTTCCGTCAGATGGGTGGGCAGGTTTCCCATCAGGCAAGCTGGAAAAAATCTGTATTTGAAGTCTATCAGGATGCTTCTATCCCCTTTGAGTGGACGCCGATTTTGAAAGAAGAGTGTGACAAAGTTGGTATTCACTATTTTTCTTCACCATATGACTTTGAAGCTACCGACTTTCTTGATCCTTACGTACCGGCTTACAAGATTGGTTCGGGTGACATCACTTGGCTGGAGGAGGTCGAGCGAATTGCACGCAAGGGGAAGACGGTTTTACTCGCAACAGGCGCTTCGGATATTGGAGAAGTGCAGAAAGCAGTTCGTCTGATTTTATCTATCAACCCACAACTGGTGCTGATGCAATGCAATACCAATTACACCGCCAGTCTGGACAATTTCAATCATATTCATTTGCGCGTTCTGGAAACGTATCGGGTAATGTTTCCTCAAGTCATTCTAGGTCTTTCGGATCACACGCCAGGGCACGCAACCGTTCTGGGTGCTGTAGCGTTGGGGGCGCGTGTGATCGAAAAACATTTCACAGATGATAATAACCGAGAGGGTCCTGATCACAAATTTGCCATGAATCCTCAATCTTGGGCAGAGATGGTTGAAAATACCAGACAATTGGAACGGGCGCTGGGTTCACCCGATAAAGTGGTGGCTGATAATGAGAAGGATACAGTGATTGTCCAGCGACGCTGTCTGCGGGCGGCGCGTGACATCAAAGCCGGCGAGGTTTTCACGCGCGAGATGATAGACGTTCTGCGCCCTGCAACGCCGGGCGCCATTCAGCCTTATGAAATTCCGTCCGTGATTGGATGCCGCGCTTTGATGGACATTCCGGCAGGGCGCGAATTAACCTGGAAAATGCTGGGTGAATAAGTGCGCATTTTGTATTTTGCCCGTGATTACACACCACACGATCACCGTTTTCTGAGCGCGATAACCGCAGCAGGTCATCAGGTTAATCTCTTACGGTTGGAAAGAGAAAGCTTGCAACGTGAGGACCGTCCAGTTCCATCGCAAGTGGAACTGATTCACTGGAGTGGAGGACAGCAGCCGTTCCGCTGGGGGATGCTGGCGCGCCTGTTGCCCGAATTGCGCTCGGTGATTCGACGCGTGAACCCTGATTTGATCCATGCCGGACCGATCCAGAAGACGGCTTTTCTTACAGCATTGAGCGGCTTTCAACCGCTGGTGAGTATGTCATGGGGTTCTGACTTATTACTGGATGCCGATCGCAGTGTCTGGATGCGCCGAATAACGGAATTTACTTTAAAGCGGACGACGGTCTTAATGGGCGATTGTGAGGCGGTAAAACAGAAGGCGAGTTTGTTTGGTTTTCCTGCTGAACGGTTTTGCCTTTTTCCGTGGGGGGTGGATTTACAGATGTTTTCGCCGGGTGAGGATGATGGTTTCCGCCAGCGTGTCGGTTGGGAAAAGGCGTTTATACTACTTTGTTTGCGAGCCTGGGAGCCGTTGTATGGCGTGGATGTGGTGATCAGGGCATTTGTGAGAGCGGCTCAACAAATCTCACAGTTGCGGCTGATCTTATTGGGTAGTGGTTCGCAGGCGGCTGAAATCAGACGCATCCTGTTGGAACATGGCATGACGGAACGTGTGTATTTTGGCGGACAGGTGAGCAACCGTGAGTTGCCCCGCTTTTACCGGGCGGCTGATCTGTATGTAAGCGCTTCTCACAGTGATGGCTCTTCTGTATCGCTGTTGGAAGCACTGGCTTGTGGAAAACCCGTAGTTGTTTCAGATATCCCCGGTAACCGCGAATGGGTGACGCCCGGTCAGCAAGGTTGGTTGTTCCCGGATGGAGATGTAGATGCCTTGACTGCCTGCCTTCTGGAAGCTGTAGGTACGCCGTGTCAACTGGTGAAGATGGGTGCCGCGGCACGCCGGCTTGCTGAAGAGCGCGCTGACTGGAATCGTAACGCGGCAAAGATGCTTGAAGGTTACGAACTGGCTTTGCGCCTGCATCATTGATTAGAGGTGAATGTATGCCCACTTTGTATCCAAGAACAGTGGCGATTATTCAGGCACGGATAGCTTCCAGCCGCCTGCCCGGCAAGGTGCTTCTTAATATCTCCGGGCAGCCCATGCTTGGCTGGGTGGTGGAAAGAACAAAACGAGCGCGTCTTTTAGACGAAGTTGGGGTGGCGACGACGGTAAACGAAAGTGATGATCCGATTGTTGAATTTTGTCAGGTGCGTGGCTATCCGGTCTATCGAGGGAGTGAATTTGATGTGCTGGACCGTTACTATCAGGCAGCTCGTTTCTTTCGGGCTGAAGTGGTGGTGCGTATTACAGCAGATTGTCCGTTGATTGATTGGAATGTGATTGATCACACAGTGCGTCAGTTTTTCGAGCAGGGTGTGGATTTTGCGGCTAATCGCCTGCCTCCCCCCTGGAAGCGCACGTATCCGATCGGGTTAGATACAGAGGTTTGTACCTTTGCTGCTCTGGAACGTGCCTGGCATGAGGCGAGAGAACCGTTTGAGCGCGAACATGTTATGCCTTACCTGTATGATCAAGATGGGCGTTTCAGGGTGCTGGTTGTTCATCATGATCCTGACTACGGCGCGCTGCGCTGGACAGTGGATACCCCTGAAGATTTGGAAGTCATCCGCAGGGTGTTTGCATACTTCAAGGGCAGGGATGATTTTGGCTGGCTGGAGGTGCTTAAGTTATTTGAGCAGCATCCTGAACTGGCGGAAATCAATGCGCAGATTCAGCACAAAACTGCTACCGATATAGATGAACGATTGATAACTCCATGAGCCTCTTGACCATTTTCACTGCCCCAAAGCCATTCGTGAATTCACATATTGCGATAATTCAGCGCAATGCCATTCGTTCCTGGAAAGCTCTGGGCACGGAGGTGGAAGTTATTCTGATGGGCGAGGAAACAGGGCTGAGCGAAGCGGCGCAAGAGATGGGTGTCCGTCATATTGCACAGGTGGCGCGCAATGCTTCAGGTACACCGCTGGTCAGTTCATTGTTTGAGCTGGCACGTCGTAACAGTAATAGCCCATTGTTACTGTATGTCAATGCGGATATTCTGTTGCTGTCGGATGTTTTGGAAGCTGCCCGTCAGGTGATGGCACAGGCGGAGAAGTTTCTGATT
This sequence comes from Anaerolineaceae bacterium, assembly GCA_034434695.1. Lineage (GTDB taxonomy): Bacteria > Chloroflexota > Anaerolineae > Anaerolineales > Anaerolineaceae > DYEC01. The sequence continues at coordinate 13,971 of DAOTYY010000048.1, read as the reverse complement.
GTCGGTCAGCGTTGGGATCTGGATGTGCGCGAACCTCTAGGGTTTGAGCCGGGCTGGCAAGAGCGCCTGATTGAGTGTGTGCAGAACAGAGGTCGGCGTCACCCGCGCGGGGGCAGCGACTATTTTATCTTTCCGCGCGATTGTTTTACGAAGATTCCAGCTTTGGCGATTGGGCGCGCTGGCTGGGACAACTGGATGATTTATGAGGCACGGCGTAATGGCTGGGCAGTAGTTGATGCTAGCGAGGCGATTATGATTGTACATCAGGATCATGATTACAGCCACTTGCCTGGCGGTCAGCCGCATTATCGCCTTCCTGAAACTTTGGAAAATGTGCGCCTTGGCGGCGGCAGCCGCACGATTTTTACCTTGCTGGATACAAACCGTATTTTGCTCAATGGCAAGTTGCAAAAACCAAAACTTACCTGGAAGAAGTTCTGGCGAGAGGTTGAGATTTTTCCGCTCATTTCGCTGCATTCGATGATATTGGGACATCTGACATATGCAGTGTTTCATCCTAAAAAGGCTTATCGAGAATTTCGCCTCTGGCTTCGAGAACGCAATTCTGCATTAGGAAGCTAAATTATGCGTGTTGGTCAAAACCCTGCTAAATTTGTCAAGGAAGTTGCCAGACCTGCCCGTGTAACTGTGGCGGTGTTAAATTACATTCCCTTTCTGAGCGGTTTTTATGCCGAAATGCTGGATGTGCTGAAGGCGTGTTTGGGAAGCATTTATGAGAATACAGAATCTGAATATGACCTGTTGGTGTTTGATAATGGGAGTTGTAGCGAGGTTAAACAGTTCCTGCTGGATGAACATGAGGATGGTCGGATTCAGTATTTGAACCTTTCGGAAAAGAATCTGGGTAAAGGCGGCGCGTGGAATATCATTCTGGGCGGCGCACCCGGTGAAATTATTGCTTATACCGATAATGATTGTTATTTTTATAAAGGCTGGTTGAAGCGCAGTCTGGAAATCCTGGAGACATTTCCGAATGTTGGTATGGTCACGGCAAGACCTTTCCGAACCCCGCCTGAATTTTACAGTGCAACGGTTGCCTGGGGTGAACAGATGCCCGAGGTCAGGGTGGAGCGCGGTCATTTTATCCCCTTTGAGGTTTTCCGCGAATTTGACTTGAGTCTGGGACAGAGCGAGGAAGAGATCCACCAGCATTATGAGACCAGCGAGGATGTTCGTCTAACATACAAAAATGTCAGCGCGATTGCGGGCAGTTCACATTGGCAATTCCTGGCGCGCAAAGAGGTCTTACAACAGTTTCTGCCTTTCAGCATGGATCGTCCGATGGGACAGGTGCGTCAGCTTGACCGGCGGATGAATGAAGCTGGCTATTTGCGCCTGATGCCCACTGAGCCGTTCGCCATGAATATGAGCAACACCTTGCGGAATATGCCGGGGTTTGTTTCGTCAAGCCAAAAAAGGCGTAAGCAAGTAAGAATGCAGCAGTTGCTGGATTTTCCGCCGGTGAAGAAAGGTTTACTCTCTTTGTATGATGCAATCTTTCGCTGGTATTATGACCGCTGATGGAATCAGAATTGTTTTGAAAAGGAATGAATGACGATGCCCAAACGCATTTTTGTCAGCGCTGATCATGGTTTAGCAATCGTTTATTTTTTGCAAAGCGAAGTGCTACCCACCATCCTGAAGTCAGGGGTTGAGGTGGTATTACTGACAGATGATGGTCTTAAGGAACAAATTGAAAAACGGTTTGGTCAGCCGGGTTTGATTGTTGAGGGCTTACGGCTGAAAGAAGCGCGCCGCTATACGCAGATTATTGCTCCAACGACACAATGGTGGTTACACTTTTTGCGCCGTGTGGGTGGTTCAAAGCGCATCAATACCGAGGCAATGGATAGCCACATATGGCAGGTGGATTATGAAGCAACCGGACGACGTAAAATGGTGATGCCATTGATGAAATTGCTGGTTGGTTTGCTCCGCAACTCAAAGGCTGCACGGCAGGCGTTGGTTCGTTATCAAATGCGCTTTTCGCCACAGCTCTATACGGATTTATTTGAAAAGTATCAGCCTGAATTGGTGGTTGCCAGCACATTGGGGTGGCGGCTCGACCGCTTTTTGTTACGTCAGGCGGTTCAGCTTGGCGTTCCAACTGCCGGCGTTATTGTGGGATGGGATAACCCGAGCAGTTACAGTCTTCCCGGTGCACCAATAGACTGGGTGACTTGCTGGTCAGATATTCAAAAAGAGGAGCTGGTGCTTGGGTCAGATTGGGATGTGCAGCGGGTGCATGTGGGTGGTATCCCTTCTTATGATGGCTACTTTCGCCGTGAGTGGCTTATGCCGCGCGAAGCGTATTTCAAATTGCATAACCTTGATCCGCAACGCAGGCTGTTAGGATATGCGTGTAGTTTTGTGACCTTTTCGCCTAATTACCAAAATGTGGAAGCGCTGGCGCGTCTGGTATCTGGCGATCAATTGGCAGTACCCTCTCAGTTGTTGATTCGTTTGCATCCCAATCATTTCATGAATGAACCGTTGTTTACTGGTGAACGTGAGAAAATCCGCCAATTGGCGCGTGAACTTCCCCACGTTCATGTGGTGGAACCGGTGCCGCTGGGCGGTGAGTTAGGCCATTATTCCGGGGAAGATATGCCAGAAAAAACTTCAATGATGGCTTATTCAGATGTGTTTCTCACCGTTTATTCGACAATGGTGGTCGAAGCAGCTATTCATGACCGCCCGATTGTAAGCGTTTGTCTGGATGCGCCGGGTGGCTGGAATCAACCCGGACGGTTTTCGCTGGCGCTATCAAAAATTGGAGACTGGCCCACCCACCAGCGTTTCCGTCAAGCCGGAGCCGGGCGCGTGGCATTGAATGAGTTTGAGTTACGGGAAGCAATTAATCTGTACCTCAATGACCCGCTGCTAGACCAGGAAAAGCGGCAATCTTTTATCAAAAATGAGGTAACCTTTGTGGATGGTAGCGCTGGCAGAAGAACCGGAGAATACCTTCTTTCAAAGATAGGCAGGCGCGCCTGATCCATAGCCAATCAGCCTGCCTTACTTAACCGTTTGAATGGATAGGAGATAGCAATGCGTTTCTTAATTGCAGGGTACGGTTCTGTTGGACGACGTCATTTGCGCAATTTACTAGCGCTTGGTGAGCATGATATCGTTTTATATCGCACGCGTAAAAGTACACTGCCAGAAGACGATCTCTTAGGTTTTAAGGTAGAGACTGATCTTTCAGCGGCGTTGGAACACAAGCCGAATGCAGTGATTGTGGCAAACCCGACTGCGTTACATCTGGACGTTGCCATTCCTGCCGCTCGCGCCGGCTGTCACCTGTTTCTTGAAAAACCGGTTTCTCATTCACTCGAGCGGCTAGAAGAATTACGCGAGTCACTTAAGTTTGGCGGTGGTAAGGCATTTGTGGGATTTCAGTTCCGCTTTCACCCAGGTTTACAGCAGGTGAAGAACCTGCTTCAGCAAGGTGTAATCGGACGTCCTTTATCCCTGCGTTGTGAATGGGGGGAGTATTTACCTGGCTGGCATCCCTGGGAGGATTACCGGAAGAGTTACAGCGCGCGCGGCGACTTGGGAGGCGGGGTGGTTCTAACTCTGTGTCATCCGCTGGATTATTTGCGCTGGTTTTTTGGGGAAGGTAGTTTGCTACAAGCGTTTGTGAGCAAAATTAGCGACCTCGAGATTGAGGTAGAGGATGTTGCCGAGGTGTTATTACAATTTTCTGATCATTTGCTTGCAAGTGTGCATCTTGATTACTATCGCCGCCCGGCGGTTCACCGTTTGGAAATCACCGGGTCGGAGGGATTGCTGGCATGGGATAACGCTGATGGTGCCGTTCGGTTGTATCGGGCGGATATGAATGCCCCAGAAGTATTTTTGCCTCCGCAGGGTTTTGAGCGCAATACTATGTTTCTGGATGAGATGCGGCATTTTCTGAATGTAGCCAGTGGTAGGGAAGAGCCTATCTGTACATTGGAAGATGGTATTCGAGCGTTGGAGCTGGCGTTGCAAATTCTTGGCAGATTGCCGGCTTGCTCCTGAGCGTTGAGTGGTGTAATGTGAAACAGATAAACGCAAACTCTGAACAGAAATGTAGTCATCAGGTTTCCTGGCTGAACGGCTTAGTGCTGGCTGTTTCTCGTTCTACCTTATTGTGGGTGTCTTTGTATTTCATAGTGCTGACGGTTTTGATGACCTGGCCTCTGGTATTGCGCATGAAAAGTGAGGTTGTCGGTCAGATAGGCGATAACATTTATTTTGTCTGGATGATTGGCTGGATGAAGAAGGCGCTTTTCGAGCTGGGGGTCAACCCATTTGATGTATGGTTTTTGAATTATCCGCAAGGTTGGAATATGGCATATACGGAGATCACCCCGATCATGCTGCTGCTTGCTCTGCCTTTCGGCTTTATTGGCGGGGCGACGTTCGCTTTCAACGCAGCAATGATGCTCACGTTTATTCTTTCCGGGCTGGGGATGTTCTTATGGGTGCAGGCGCTGACACGTAATTCTGCGGCAGCTCTGGTGGGAGGTACAATTTACGCGTTTTTGCCTTATCACTTTGCTCATTTCTTGATTGGTCATTTGAATCTGTCTGGAATCCAATGGTTCCCGTTCTATTTTTGGGGTTTGTTGGAAATCCTCCAGCAACAGAACAAAGCTGTCCCGGTAAATGCGTGGTGGAAGCCGGCAGTACTAGCTGGTGTAATGCTGGGATTGATTGGTTGGACATCCCAATATTATCTTTACATGACTGTTCTGGTTACTGGTTGGATGGTGCTTGTTTATCTGGTTTTCTTTGCGCGCTTCCGCTGGCGCGAGTGGGGTTTTTGGCGGCAATTCGTTCTTATGGGGTTGGTGGCACTGCCCTTAATAGTGATTGCGGTTATGCCTTATATGATGCTCTTTCAACAGGGCGGGCTTCCAGACCGCAACATCAGTCTGGTGCGAATGTATTCTGCCAGCCCGACAGACTTCTTGCTGCCTTCTACAGATCACTTTCTGTGGGGCAAGTGGGTAGGGGAGCATTTTAATCGTCAGATGTGGGTGGAAGGCACGCTTTACATTGGGGTGGTTTCCTTTGTGCTTGCAGTACTGGCGTTTCTCAGGCGTCACCAGATGGGAAGATCACAAATGCTTGCCTTATGTGCCTGGGGAGCTGGGTTTGCCTTTGTACTGGCGATGGGAATTGATTTGCATTGGAACGGTCAATCGGTAGAAATACCATTGCCAACTGCATTATCTACCTTGTTAGGGCGCACTGAAGCGCCGATTCCGTTGCCTGGATATGTTCTGTTTTATGTGTTTCCCTTCTTTGCCAAATTGCGTGCCTTGATGCGTTTTGGTGTGTTTGTTTTGTTGTTTTTCAGTGTTTCAGCAGGGCTGGGAGCTGCATGGTTGTTAGAACGAAGGCGTGCTGATTTACGCGTTGTGTTGACAGTGGTTTTACTTGGATTGGTATTTTTGGACTTCTATCCGGGTGCTTATCAGGAATTTGCCAGAATTCAGCCGCGTTCGCTGGATTACTGGCTGGCGCAACAGCCCGGACAGGGCGCCGTGATCCAGTTTCCGTTTGAGAAAAGTGAGGATCAGGAACATACGTATTACACACTGACGCATGGGAAGCCGTTCGTGGGTGGGTTTTTCAATGCTTTTCCACCTGAACAGTACGCGCGTTTACGTCCCTTGATGGAACATTTCCCGGATGAGCGGAGTGTCTCGCTGTTGTCTGAGCTGGGTGTGCAATTTGTGCTGGTGGACAAAATTTCGTATAGTGACCCGCAGGCAATTCGCCAGCGATGTGAGGCGCTGGGGCTAAAGTTTGTGATGGAAATGGATGGACAGATGGTGTTTTTACGTGAGTAACGAACAGAAACCGACTTATGCTGTCTGATGAACAGGTAATGATGAAAAGGTTGGTTACTAAGGTAGGTAAAACGTGGCTAATTTTGCTGGTGCCTGTGCTTATAGGAATGACGGCGCTGGTCTTCAGCACGCAGCAGGGCCCTGGCGTAGGTGGAGATGCTACCATCTGCATCACTTCGGCGCGTAACTTATTGCTGGGTAAGGGGTTGGGCTTGATTACTGCCAGCGGCGAGTTTCGGCTAATCCCTTATTTTCCGCCCTTATTTCCGCTGGCTTTAAGCTTCTTAGGTTTATTGGGAATAGAATTGGTCTCTGCTGCACACTGGATGAATATCGCTTTGCTGGGAGCTTTCGTATGGTTGGCTGGCTGGACGGTGCGTCGCGCCAGTCATTCTAACTTGCTCGCGCTGACAGCCGCAAGCCTATTGGCTTTGTCTCCAGTGCTGATCAATGTGTATTCATGGGCAATGTCTGAGCCGCTGGCTATATTTTGGGGCTTTTGTGGCTTGTTTTTTTTGTGGGAATATTTGCAGAAATTAAATGGTCGTTACTGGTTTGTTTTGTCTGCTTTGGCAGGCGGGTTGGCAGTGATTACGCGGTACAGCATGGTAGCATTCATTGGGGCAGGGGCACTGGGGTTGCTGTTTTTGAGCGGGGAAAGCCTCAAAACGCGGCTGGTCAGGATAGGCTTCTACCTAGCCGTTGCGCTGATGCCGCTGGCTGTCTGGGTTTGGATTGACCTCTCTCACACATCAACACTTTCTTCGCGCAGTATTCTTTCAGCGACTGAAATGGTTGAGCGGTTCATTGAGTTCTGGCCGCGTTTTGAGGAAGTACTGCTGTTTTGGTTGATTCCTGATTCGTGGATTGTTGCACCTAGATTTTATCCTGCGGTTCTGAATCACTGGTTGGTTCCGGTTGCGGGTTTGTTGCTTGTGGTATGGATTGCCAGCTTGAGTTGGAAACTTCGTCGAACGCAAGCTGTCTCACGGCTGAGCAAACAGATTCAGTTGGCTGTTTTGCTGGGTTTCGCTGCATTGGCATATTTGATTGTTACCCTGCTCGTGTATGTCACCACCTACCCGCCCATTACGATTGGCAGTCGCATGTACTCGCCTATGCAGGCGGTGTTTTTGGTTCTGTTTGTGTTGTTGGTTGGTTTGACGATGAGCCTGTGGCGTAATCCTGTGTGGGTGCGATGGGCATTGACGATTGTATTGCTTTTCTGCGTAGTCTGGTATGGTTGGCGCACATTCCGAATTGTTCAGCAAAACTATGGGCAGGGAATGGGCTTTACTTCTGTTTACTGGCAGGAATCAGAAACTGTTCAGGCAGTCAAACAGTTGCCGCCAGAGATAAAAATTGTTACCAATGAAGAGATGGCGTTACTGTTTTTGACTGGCAGAACTTCTTACCCGTTGGCAGAGATTTATTTTCAAAAGCCGCTGACCGTGTTCTACCGCTATGGGGATGGTGATCTTACAAAGGACGAGGCGCAACGCGTCTTTCGGGAAGAAGGCGCTGTGCTGGTGTTGTTTGACTCAATATCTGATCAGATGTCATTGTTATATGGGAAAGATGCCGCAGAACGAATTGCGAAGCTGGTTGAAGGGTTGGAAATGCTCTTTCATGGAAACGATGGCGCGATTTACGTATACCCGAAGCTCAGATAACAGTTTATAATGGGATGTTTTGGGTTGAGCGAGTGATGGATGTAATGAAGGTAAGACGGGGTTTCTACGAAAAATTTTGGGTACCGGCACTGGCAATGCTGGTTTTGCTGGCATTGGCGCTGTTCTGGTTTTCCACTCCTTACGGTCTGGCGCTGGTTAACGATTCGGTGTTGTATATAGATGGCGCGCGCAACCTGATACAGGGAAATGGATATGAGCGCCTGGTTGGCTGGGGAGAGACGGTACCCATCACCAACTTTCCTCCGTTTTACTCGCTTGTTCTGGCATTGAACATAGCTTTGGGTGTAGCGCCTGTACAGGCAGCTTGGTGGGTCAGCCTGATTTTCCTTGGCATTGATGTTGTTCTGGTCAGTCTGCTGGGGCGTGAGGTAACGCAATCGGCTGTCTTTGGTTTGCTGGCTGGTGGGTTGGTTTTAATCAGCGATCCATTCTTTCGCCATTTTTTGTTTGCCCTAACGGAACCGGTGTTTCTCTTTTGTTATTTTCTGACTCTGCTTTTACTCATTCGTTTTTTGCAACAGCGGCGCTGGTATCAGATATTGCTGGCGGGTGGCTTTGCCGGGCTGGCATATCTGACGCGCTATATTGGGATTACCTTGTTGGCAACAGGGGTTGTCTTCTTGCTAGTGTTTTTGCAAAGCTGGAGAGCGCGTTTGAAGTCCGTAGGCTTATTTCTGACGGGTGGGTTGCCATTCTTTTTGGGTTGGTCAGTTCGCAACTTTCTGGTGGCAGGCAATCTAACCAATCGTCAGTTTATGTTGCGTTCGCTTGCTGCGGATAAGATACAGGAAGGTATTACCAGTTTTTGGGGCTGGTTGTTGCCTGAGCCTTATCAGTTGATTGAACGCTATATGGTCTTTTGGGGGGTGGCGTTGGTTATCTTTCTGATTGTGTTTGCCGGTGGGTTTGTTTATGCGTTTTGGCTTCTCCTGAAAAAGGAGGAGTTGCGCGAGCAAAATGGTTTTCGAGCAGGCTGGTTGCTGGCATTGCAAAGTATCATTTATCTGATTACACTGGCAACAACAATTTTGTTGATTGACTCAAGTGTCAACTTTGAGACCCGCGTCTTAATGCCGGCGTATCTTTTGCTTTTGTTGCTTTTTGTCGCTTTTCTCGCGTGGCTCTGGCGGCGCAGACGCTGGGTGACAACCACGCTGTTGATCGTGCTGGTTGTGGGTTTGAGCCTGTCCTTTGCCGAGGATACCCTGGACACTATTCGACAATGGAGGCAGCAGGGGCAGGGGTTTGCCCACGAATCTTGGACGACCTCGCAGACTATTGAGCTGATCAAACAATTGCCCAAAGTTAATATCTTTACTAATCGCCCACAGGCGGTCAATCTGTTGGCTCAGCGCGGTGCTTATATTCTACTGTCACCGGTTAATGCAGCTACGCAGTTGCCGCGCGAAGGTTATCAAGAAGAACTGACGCGTATTCGTCAAATGGTCATTGAAGGGAAGGCGGTCATTGTCATCTTTGGCTATCAAGACTTGATTCACGAAGCAGAAAATTCTTGGATGCTCGAACTGACCAAAGGATTACCCGTGTTGTTTGAATATGACAGAGATGTTGTCTTTGGAGATTTGACACTCATTCAGAGCTGAGGTGAAAACAAAAAATGGGTAATGTTTTTGACAAATTTAAGCTAACTGGACAAACCGCTGTGGTCACTGGCGGCGCAGGATTACTGGGCAAACAGTTTTGCTTGACTCTTGCACAGGCGGGCGCACAGGTAGTGGTAGCGGACTTAGACCTGGCAGCGGCAAAGAAGGTTGCTGATGAGCTGGAAAAGGAGGGTTACCCGGTGCTGGCGGTTGGTGTGGATGTCACCAGTCCTGAGTCGACCCAGGAGATGGTTGTGGCGACGTTGCGCAGCTTTCAGCGGCTGGATGTTCTGGTATGTAGTGCTGCGATGGATCCTAAGTTTGACAGTGTTCATGCCGGGCAGCACAGAAACACATTTGAGGACTATCCGCTGGCAGCATGGAAACAGGCATTGGATGTTAATCTGACCGGGATGTTCCTGAGCGCTCAAGCAGCAGTTAAGCCAATGCTTGCGCAAAATCATGGGGTGATTATCAATATCTGCTCAACGTATGGTCTGGTTGGTCCAGATCAGCGCATTTATGAAAAGCCCGGCCAACCCAAAGCATATAAACCGGTATTCTATTCGGTGACCAAGGCGGGGGTGCTGGGGCTGACGCGCTATCTGGCGACCTATTACGCGGGCAAGAACATCCGCGTCAATGCATTGACGCCGGGCGGTGTTTATCATGGTCACGATGAAATGTTCACGCAGAATTATTCGGCGCGTACGGTGCTGGGACGCATGGCGAATGAAGATGAGATGAATGGCGCATTGCTCTTTCTGGCTTCGGAGGCATCTTCTTATATGACTGGGGCGAATCTGGTGGTAGATGGAGGATGGACGGCATGGTAGAACGCCCGGAGGTGCTGGCGATTATCCCGGCGCGGGGTGGATCAAAGGGGATTCCGCGCAAGAACATCCGCCCATTTGCTGGCTATCCATTAATTGTTTATAGCATTGCAGCAGGTTTACAGGCGCGGCTGGTTACGCGGGTGATTGTCTCAACGGACGATGAGGAAATTGCCTCAGTGGCGCGCCAATGGGGTGCAGAGACGCCTTTCCTGCGTCCGGCAGTGCTGGCGCAGGACGATACGCTGGATTTGCCTGTTTTCCAGCACGCGCTGAATTGGCTTGCTGAGCATGAAGGATACCAGCCCGAGCTGGTGGTTCAATTGAGACCGACTTCACCCTTGCGCCCGCCGACACTGGTGGATGATGCGATCCGGGTTTTGCTTGCCAATCCTCAAGCTGATTCGGTAAGGGGGGTCGTGTTGGCTGGACAAAATCCGCATAAGATGTGGCGGATTGACCCTGAAAGCGGCGTCATGCAACCTTTGTTGACGGTAGAGGGTATTGCCGAGCCGTATAATGCGCCGCGTCAGATGTTGCCCCCGGTTTATTGGCAGACCGGTCATATTGATGTGATCCGTCCGCAGGTAATCCTGCAACAAGGTACGATGAGCGGCAAGAGGATTCTGCCGATCCTGATTGATAGCCGCTATACAGTTGACATTGATACACCGTATGACTGGCTGCGGTATGAGTGGCTGGTGTATCATGGAGAGTTGGAGATTGTTTCGCCCGTGCGTCGCCGATCTTTGCCGGAAAAAATTGCCATGATCGTGTTTGACTTTGATGGCGTGATGACGGATAACCGTGTCTGGGTGGATCAGGATGGGCGTGAAATGGTCGCCGCGAACCGCAGTGACAGCCTTGGCTTGAAGCGTCTCCGTAAGCTGGGAGTGCGGATGCTGGTTTTGTCCACCGAGACAAATTCGGTGGTTGCGGCGCGTTGTCGTAAACTGGACGTTCCTGTCCTGCAGGGAATTGAAGACAAAGCAACAGTTCTGACAGCGTATTTGAACGAACAGGGTATCAATCCGAAAGAAGTGGTTTATGTGGGCAATGATGTAAATGACTTGCCGTGTTTTCCATTGGTGGGATGTGCGGTGGTACCCGCCGATGCTGAAGGTGAAGTTGTACAACACGCCGATCTGGTTTTGAGTCGCCGCGGCGGTTATGGGGCGGTGCGCGAGATTTGCGATATGATTTTGCAAAGACAAAGAAAAATGGGTTGATGGTATGAACACATCGAAAGGAGGCTTTTGATGGCTAAAGCAGTCAAAATTGGCGAGAAATGGGTAGGCAATGAGTATCCTACATACATTGTTGCGGAAATCGGCATCAATCATAATGGCGATCTGGACATCGCAAAACGGATGATCAAAGCAGCAAAAGAAACTGGTGTGGATGCGGTGAAGTTCCAGAAGCGTACACCCGAGCTGTGCGTCCCGCCTGAACAGCGCAATGTTATGCGCGAAACGCCCTGGGGATATATCACATATCTGGATTATCGTCGCAAGATTGAGTTTGGTGAAGCAGAATATGATGAAATTGACCGCTATTGTAAACAGTTGGGGGTGGATTGGTTTGTCTCAGTTTGGGATGAGGAATCGGTTGATTTCATTGAGAAGTATCATCCGATTGCTTATAAAGTGCCTTCTGCAGCGTTAACCGATCATGGACTGTTGCGCCATCTGCGTAGGACGGGACGCCCGCTGATCTTATCTACCGGTATGTCAACGATGGAGCAAATTCGTAGAGCGGTTGAAGTGGTTGGGTTGGAAGACGTGGTTATTTGCCACACTACCAGCGCTTATCCCTGCGACCCGGATGAACTCAACCTGCGCATGATCCAGACTCTTAAGAATGAATATGATTGTCCGATTGGTTATTCTGGGCATGAAGTGGGATTAATCCCGTCGGTAGTGGCGGTTGCACTTGGAGCATGTCTGGTGGAGCGACATTTCACATTGGATCGTGCCATGTGGGGGTCGGATCAGGCAGCTTCGGTAGAACCTGGCGGTTTTGAACGGTTGGTGAAGTATATTCGGGTGACCGAAATGGCGCTTGGCGATGGTGTAAAAAAGGTTTATGACAGTGAAATACCCATTTTGAAAAAGCTGCGCCGTGTTCAGGATAGTTGAGTTTCTGGCGATTTATTCTAGTGGAGTCCAGTGATGAAAATTTTGCTCAGCACTTTTACATTGATGATGTACCTTGACCCGGGGTCGGGCAGTTTTATCCTGCAAATTTTGCTGGCTGCGTTGTTGGGGGGAGCTTATGCCATCAAAGTATATTGGAAAAAATCAAAGGACTGTTTAGCTCTTCGCAGGAAAGGAAAGACGGAACCCAAACGGAACAAAGGCATGGAGAATAACGTTCATCCAGCGTCTTTTCGCGACCCGAGCGGGTTTGTTTTCTGGCGGGATGGCAAGTTGTTTCGTCAAGTGAATCGTCTGTATCAGAAGGACTATGATTGCCTGATGCAGTCAGGGCTGTACTCATCCCTGGTACAGGATGGGCTGATGGTTGCTCATGAAGAAACGAAAGAGCCGGCTGAGCTTCCTGAACTGGCTTACCGGGTACTTAAGCCAGAAACAGTTGGTTTTATTTCCTATCCTTATGAATGGTGTTTCGGTCAGCTCAAGGGTGCGGCGCTACTCACGCTGCACATCCAGCGCTTGGCGCTTGAACATGGGATGACCTTGAAAGATGCTAGTGCTTACAACATCCAGTTTTTGGGCTATCAACCGATCTTAATAGATACGCTTTCTTTTGAGGAATATCATGAAGGTGAGCCGTGGGTGGCATACCGGCAGTTTTGCCAGCATTTTCTGGCACCGCTGGCATTGATGGCTTTTACCGATGTGCGCCTGAGCCAGCTTTTGCGGGTGTGCCTGGATGGAATACCGCTAGACTTGACCCGCCGCCTGTTGCCCTGGAAGACCCGCTGGAATTTTGGACTGGGGGCGCACATTCATGTTCATGCATTAGCCCAAAAGCATTATGCTGGACAGCGTGTATCCACAACAACCGGCGGCAAAGTGAGCAAAATGGCTTTGCAGGGGTTGATAGACAATTTGGAGGTGACCGTCAAATCACTTTTCTGGAAACCGAGCGGCACCGAATGGGCGGATTATTATCAGGCTACGAATTACAGCGACCGGGCATTTGAGGATAAGAAACTATGGGTTAGAGAATTCATTTCTCGTGTTCATCCTTCTATGGTCTGGGATTTGGGTGCAAATACTGGAATTTTCAGCCGGATTGCCAGTGGTCTGGGAGCGAAAACCATTGCATTTGATATTGACCCCGCGGCTGTGGAGCTGAATTACCAAGAATGTGTCCGAACGAAGGAAAAGAATTTGTTGCCGTTAGTTTTGGATTTGACCAATCCTAGTCCGGCTCTGGGATGGGCAAACACAGAACGCCAAGCTCTCATTGAACGGGGTGAGGCGGATATGATTCTAGCGTTGGCTCTAGTTCATCATCTGACAATATCGAACAATGTACCGTTGCAGCTAATTGCGAAGTATTTCGCCCGTCTAGGAGAATGGTTGGTGGTTGAATTTGTGCCTAAAAGTGATTCACAGGTGCAGCGATTGCTTGCCAGCCGCAAGGATATCTTTACAGAATATCATCAGCAAGGCTTTGAATACGCCTTTGGCCAATTTTATGAGACTCACGTTGCTCAATCAATTGGCGATTCTGGACGTGTTTTGTACCTAATGCGGCGCAGAAAATATTGATTGGCAAAAGTCATGGCATGATATGATAGTTGAGAACAAAAAAGATTTTATCTTTCATCCTTTTTTGCTGAGCTGATTGACTGACAGATTCTATGTAACCTCCAAGCACAGCGACGATAGAATCGCAATCGGATTCAACGCCTGGCGCTTGGAGGCAAAAACCGGATGTGGATCTGGACCGGGTTCAAACCAAAAGAAAGGAAGCAGTCGTTTTCCATGAGCAAGGG